>NZ_MKSL01000035.1:217528-222731 GCF_001897265.1 Microbacterium sp. 71-23 | reverse complement strand
GACACCACACCACGGGACTTGACCCATTTGGACCGGTTCGGGTCGTAATGGACCTGATGGTCGCGTCTCAGCGCGCCAGATTTGTAGTGGCATGGACCTCCCCCTCTCTCTACCGGCGACGCGCCCGCACGTCGACGCGACGGCATGACCGTCGACGCGCGCACCACCTCCGACGATCTCGCGACCCGCCTGCGGCACGATGCATGGCGCCTGCTGTTCGAAGACCCGGCCCGCCTGCGAACCGACCTCGCGGCACTCATCCGCTCCCAGCCCGACGCGCTCCCGCTCGCCCAGGGCTTCCGCGCCCTCGCCATCGACGTGATCGGCGCCGACCTGCTCTACGACATCCCCGGCGCCCCACCCGCGCGCGCCGGCGACGAACCCAGCCCCGGCATCCGACGGCTTCGAGGCCTCATCGAACACCGGCGAGCAGGGGATGCCGCGGCCGCCCTGCGCCACGTCGACAGTGCCCTGAGCGACCCCGAGCCCCCGCTGCCGCTATCCCGCGCGATCGTCGAAGAGCAACGGGCGCTCATCCACCTCGCCTCCGGCGAGACCACCGCCGCGCTCAGTGCCCTCGCCACCGCCGGAGCCCACGCCACCGCCGCACCCACCCTCGCACAGCGCATCCAGTTCGAATCGGCCGTGGCGCACGCGCTCCGCGGCAACCTGCGCGACGCCCGCCACTACCTCGCCGTCGGAGAAGCCATCCCCGCCGCGGCGCCGGCCGGCGCCGTCACCGGCGAGTGGCGTGACGTCGCCCGCGGACTCATCGCCGTCGAATCCGTCTCGCACCCGCAGCTCACCGCCAGCCTCCACCTGCCACCGATCGAGAGCGCCACCGACCTGTGGCCGCTCGTCGCCCTCGTGCGCGGACGAGAAGCCCTCGTCGCGCGCGCACCGCTCCGGGCGCTCGAGACCGCAGAGTTCGCGCTCGACTGCCACGACGCCACCACCCCCTTCGCCGCGTCCGCGACGACCTGGCTCATGGTGTCCGCCCTCGTCGACCTCGACGACGCACCCCGCGCCCACGCGGTCGTCGCCACGGCTCCCCCCACCACCCTCGTCGACCTCGCCCGTGCGCGCCTCGCCCTGCACGAGAACGCCCGCGCCGATGCGCTGCGCATCACCGGCGCCGTGCTCGCCCGAGCCGGCACCGCCATGGCAGAACGAGGCGAAGCGCTCCTCCTGCGGCTCTGGGCGGTCGCCCTCGGTGACGAGCTCGATCCCCGCGAGTGCACGATCGCCGCCCGCCTCGCCACCTTCAGCTCGCTCCGCCGACTCTTCGCCCTCGTGCCCACTTGGCTCATCGCGCAGATCGCGGCCGCCCTCGACGAGCCCTCCCGTGAGCGGATGTCCCGTGCCACCGTCGACCTCGCCCCGTACCGCCCGATGACCGCCACACCACCGGTCCTCACCACCCGCGAATCGGCGGTGCTGCAGGCGCTGTTCACCTTCGACTCGATCTCGCAGATCGCCGCGGCGATGTTCGTCACCCCCAGCACCGTCAAGTCGCAGCTGTCCTCCGTCTACCGCAAACTCGGCGCGCGCGGTCGCGCCGAGGCCATGGCCATCGCCACGAGACTCGACCTCATCGACCTCTGAGCGGTGGGCCGCGGCATCCTCGCGTCATCGTTCGCCCCGCGTAACAGCCCGTTCACATGACCCCCCTAGGTTCGCGCTCATGGGGATCAAAACCGTCATTCCGGCTGCCGGCCTCGGCACGCGTTTCCTTCCGGCCACCAAGGCCATGCCGAAGGAGATGCTGCCCGTCGTCGACAAGCCGGCCATCCAGTACGTCGTCGAAGAAGCCGTCTCGGCGGGCAGTGACGACGTGCTCGTCGTCGTCGGCCGCAACAAGAACGCGCTCGCGAACCACTTCGACCGGGTCACCGAGCTCGAGCACACCCTCGAACGCAAGGGCGACGCCGCGAAGCTCGCGAAGGTCATGGAGGCCAGCCGTCTCGCGGACATCCACTTCGTTCGGCAGGGCGACCCGCTCGGCCTCGGGCACGCCGTGCTGCGCGCCCGCCGACACGTCGGACAGGAGACCTTCGCCGTGCTCCTCGGCGACGACCTCATCGACGCCAGGGACCCGCTGCTGACCCGCATGATCGAGGCATCCGCCCAGAAGTCCGCGACCGTCATCGCCCTCATGGAAGTCGACCCGGCGCAGATCCACCTCTACGGATGCGCCGCCGTCGAGGCCACCGACGACGCCGACCTCGTCAAGGTCGTCGACCTCGTCGAGAAGCCCGCCGCCGCCGACGCGCCCAGCAACCTCGCCCCTCAAGTCCAACCTGCTGCTCGCCCTCGACCGCGACGACCTCGGCCCCGACCTCGCCGCCTGGCTCAAGGAGCTCGCCACCGGCCTCTGATCGGGCATTCCATTCATCGGAAACAATTCCGAAACCGGACAGTGTCGTCCGAGAAATCTCGAACCTGAAAGATCCCCATGGGGAACCTCAGCACCAACTGAGCGCGCCGATCTTGGGGGTGAGCGCGTCGTACTCGCACATCACTCCACTGAAGGGTTCGCTCACCCATGCCTGCATCCACAGCAGCCGTGCGTTCTCGGCGCCTCGCGCGCACGACCGCACTCCTGATGTCGTTCGCCGCCGTCCTCGGCGTCGCGTTCGGCATCGCCCCGGCAGCCAACGCCGCATCCGTGCCGACCGTCGGCGTCATCACCCTCACGGCCCCCGCAACGGTCGATGAGGGAGACACCGTCACTGTCAGCGTCGCGGTCGACGCATCGACCGACCTGTTCGCCTACGACCTCGGCATCACCTACGACCCGACGCTGCTGAGCTACGACGGGTCGTCGGCCGTCTTCCCGGCCGGCGGCTACGGCACCTCCGCGCCATCCGGTGGCGTCGTGACCTTCACCTCGACGCGACTCGGCACGTCCCCCGCCCTCTCCGGCGCACAGACGCTCGTGACCTTCACCTTCACGGCCCGCGCCGGCGGCGCAGCGACGATCGCCCTGACCTCGCTCACCCTCGTCGGCACCGCGGCAGTGACCGACTCGCCCTCGCTGACCGCCGTCACCCCGGTCGTCACCGCGATCACGCCGGCACCCACTCCGACGCCCACGCCGTCGGAGACCGCCACGGCCACCCCGACCCCGACCCCGTCGGTCACCGGGTCGGCCGCATCGACCGACGACGACCTCGCCAACACCGGCGGCACGACCGGTGCCTGGATCGTTCTCGGCGCGGGCGGCCTCGCCCTCGTCGCCCTCGGCGTCGTCCTCGCCGCCCGCCGCAAGGCGGTGCAGCGATGAGCGTGAGCACCCCCTCGACCCACATCCCCCTCGATCAAAGGAGTTCCCGCGTGCGTCACACGTCCCGCGCGTCGCTCGTCGGGGTCGCCCTCGTCGGCGTCGCGGCGACCTTCCTCGTCGCTCCGGCCGCGACGGCCGCCCCCGCTCCGACGACCAGCGATGGTCACCTGCTCCTCGCGCCCTTCTACTCCGAGCTCGACCTGACCGGCGACGAGCAGGTCACGACGGCCGACCTCGATGTCGCCGCCGGGTGGCTCGGCCGCACCTCGACCGACGCCGGCTGGGCCGAGGCATCCGTCATCGACCTCGACCACGACGACAAGATCACCGTCGCCGACCTCGCGGGCCTCTCGCAGCGCATGATCTACGACGACGGGCCCTTCACACTGGTCGAGGCGACCACCGTCGACATGCAGGCTGCGATGAACGCCGGCGTGCTCACCTCGGTGAAGCTCACGCAGGACTACCTCGACCGCATCGCGGCGTACGACCGCGTCAAGGTCGACCCTGCGGGCAACGGGCGCCCGCTCAACTCCATCATCACCACCAGCACCGTCGCGCTCGACGCCGCCCGTGCGGCCGACGCCGAACGCGCCGCGCACGGCATGACGAGCATGCTCCTGGGTATCCCGATCGTGCTGAAGGACAACTACGACACGACCGACATGGTCACGACCGGTGGCTGTGGCTGCTGGAACAACAATCAGACGACGACGGATGCCGCCATGGTCACCGGCCTGCGCAGCGCCGGCGCCGTCATCCTCGCCAAGGCCAGCCTCGACGAGTTCGCCTACGGGTTCGTGTCGGAGTTCTCCTCCTTCCAGAACCCCGGTTCGTCGCTCCTCGTCGCCAGCCCCTACTCGACCTCCCGCACCGCCGGCGGCTCGAGCGGCGGCACCGGTGCGGCGATCTCGGCGAACCTCGCGGCGATCGGCTTCGGCACCGACACCGGCGGATCGATCCGCGTGCCCTCGACCTACAACCAGCTCGTCGGGGTGCGCCCGACGGTGGGTCTCACGAGCCGCGACGGCATCATCCCGCTCGCGCTCTCGCAGGACACCGGCGGCCCGCTGGCCCGCACCGTCACCGATGCCGCGATCGCCCTCGACGCCGTCACCGGCGTCGACCCGGCAGACCCCGCGACCTCGGCCCAGGTGGGTCTCGTGCCCGACTCCTACACGTCGTACCTCGACGCAGACTCCCTCGAGGGTGTGCGCATCGGCTACGTCGCGAGCATGGTCGGCTCCAATGCGACCACCGTGCGCCTCTGGAACAACGCCCTCGACGTGCTGCGCAGCAAGGGTGCGACGATCGTCCCGATCGCGTCCACGTCGCAGTTCAGTGCCGTGCTCAACGAGAGCAGCGGGTCGACGAACGAGTTCACCCACGACCTCAACACCTACATCGCGACGCATCTCGCACCCGGCGTCGCGGCACGCACGCTCAACGACATCATCACGGGCGGCAATTACGTCACGTCGCGCCGGTCGACGTACGTGCAGCGCGCCGCGATCAGTGAGCAGACCTATCAGGACTGGGCGGGCCCGACCGGCACGCACACGGTCGCGCTCGCGACGGGCAAGACCTACGTCACGCAGCTCATGGCCGACAACAACCTGTCGGCGATGATCTACCCGTCGGGCAACCCCTACGGCACGCAGGGTACCAACATGCGCCTGAGCCCCAACACGGGACTGCCGGCGGTCACGGTGCCGATGGGTCAGGCGTCGAGCACGGAGTCGATCCCCGGCGCCGGCGTCAACCTCGAGTTCGTCGGCCCGGCATTCACCGAGGGTCCTCTGCTCGGACTCGCCTATGCGTTCGAGCAGGCCACCCACGCCCGCACCACCCCGGCCCTCTACGGCGCGCTCACCACGACGCCCGCACCGTAAGTCCGACCTGAACGCCTCGAGGCGG
>NZ_MKSL01000035.1:168732-217417 GCF_001897265.1 Microbacterium sp. 71-23 | reverse complement strand
GAGGGGTCCGCGCGAGCCCTCTGCCCGATCACACCGCGCTGCGCGCGAGTCCGATCCGCACACCGAAGTCGGACGCATCGAATCCGCCGTTCGACTCGACGTAGGCGATGAACGAGGCGACGATCACGAGCGCCAGCGTGACGGGAGGGACCCACATCCGCACCGTCCGGAACCGTCGCACGAAGGTCTGCACCGACGCGCCGACAGCGAGCAGAAGCACGACGGCGATCGTGTACGAGCTCGCCGCCCGCTCGACCGCGGCTCCGTCGCAGCCCGCGCAGTGATGCACGTAGACGACGCCGGCGAACAGCCGCCACGCGGTCTCCGCCGCGAGCGCGACAGCGGCGACCCATACGGCCACAGCGATGAGGCGACCCGATTGCCAGTGCTCCGCCGTACCCCCCGCCATGGCTCCACCCTCACCCGGCCGCGAGGCGACGGTCAACCCGAGGCGAGGTCTCGTCACACAGATTTCACGCGAGCGGCCGTGGCATCCGTTCAGGCCGGGTGCCCTAGACTCGATCACGACAGGGGGAGTACTCCCACGCGACGGACCCGTCAATACGGATGCGCAGACGCATCCCGGCCCGTCGGCCCCGCACCCGGGGTGGAGGAGACCTTGGCGACATCCGTGTTCCGCCCTACCCTCTGGAGTTCCCTGTGAACGTCACCCCCCTCGTCTGGATCATCACGATCGCGGTCACCATCGCGTTCTTCGTGTACGAGTTCTTCGCCCACGTGCGAAAGCCCCACGAGCCGACCATCGGCGAATCCGCCCGCTGGTCGGCCTTCTACATCGGGCTCGCACTCCTGTTCGGCGTCGGCATCGGCGTGGTCTCCGGCTGGACGTACGGCGGGGAGTACTTCGCCGGCTACCTCACCGAGAAGGCGCTGTCGATCGACAACCTCTTCGTCTTCCTCCTGGTGATGACGGGCTTCGCCGTGCCGAAGGCGTACCAGCAGAAGGTGCTGATGATCGGCATCGTCATCGCCCTCGTGCTGCGCGGCGGCTTCATCGCGATCGGCGCAACGCTCATCGAGAACCTCTCGTGGGTGTTCTACATCTTCGGTGCGCTGCTGCTGTTCCTCGCCTGGAAGCAGGCGTTCGGCAACCACGAATCCGACCCCGCCAACGGGGCGTTCATGCGCTTCGTGCGCCGCCACCTTCCCGTCACCCACGACTACCACGGCGACCGGCTCACGGTGCGCCTCGACGGCAAGCGCTTCGTCACCCCGATGCTTCTCACGATCATCGCGATCGGCTTCATCGACCTGATCTTCGCGGTCGACTCGATCCCGGCGATCTACGGGCTGACCAACGAGGCGTACATCGTGTTCACCGCCAACGCGTTCGCGCTCATGGGCCTGCGGCAGCTGTTCTTCCTCATCGGCGGACTGCTCGAGCGCCTCGTCTACCTCGCGCAGGGGCTCGCCGTCATCCTCGCCTTCATCGGCGTGAAGCTCGTCTTCCACGCGCTCCACGTCAACGAGCTGCCCTTCATCAACGGCGGCCACCATGTGGAGTGGATCCCCGAGATCCCCATCTGGTTCTCGCTGCTGTTCATCGCCGCCACGATCGCCGTCGCGACGGTCGCGAGCCTGGTGAAGACCCGGGGCGACCGGGCGGTGACGACGGGGCACTAGCCTCACGGCCCGGCCCCGGTGTGCGAGGGGTACGGTGTACGCGGATGTCCCGCACTCACCTGAACCCCGCAGGCGACGCCGCCCTCGGCCGCATCGCCGTCGTCGGCGACGGCAGAATGGGCCGGGCGCTCATCGCCGCTCTCGCGGAGATCGGGGTCACCGCGGCCGGCCCCGAACCCCGTGGTGCCACCGGGTCGGGCGCCGACATCGTGCTCCTCGCGGTGCCCGATCACGCGATCGCGGAGGCCGCTGCCGCCATCGCCCCCGGCCCGCTCGTCGGGCACCTCTCCGGTGCGCTGGGGCTGGCTCCGCTGACCCCGCACGAGTCGTTCAGCATCCACCCCCTCATGACCGTCACCTCCGCCGGTGCCCGCTTCACGGGCGTCACCGCGGCGCTCGCCGGAAGCACTCCGCGCGCCCTCGCCGCCGCCGAGCGGCTCGCCGCGAAGCTCGGGATGTCGCCGGTCGCCGTCGCCCCCGACGACCGGGCGGCGTACCATGCGGCCGCGTCGATCGCGGCGAACTTCCTCGTGACGGTCGAGGCGTTCGCCGAGCAGCTCGCGTCGACCGCGGGCATCGACCGCGCCGCCCTCGTACCCCTCGTGCGCGCCGCCGTCGACAACTGGTCGGCGCTGGGGGCGCCGGCCGCCCTCACCGGTCCCGTCGCCCGGGGCGATGACGACACCGTCGCCCGCCAGCGTGCCGCTATCGCCGAGCGCGCCCCCGAGCAGCTCGCGCTGTTCGATGCGCTCGTCGATGCCACGCGCGCGCTCGCCGAGCGCTCGCGCACCTCGGCGGCCCCGGCATGATCGTCGCGACGACGCTCGCCGAGCTGCGGTCCGCCCTCGCCCCGCGCCGCGACGCCCCGATCGCCGTCGTGCCGACCATGGGCGCCCTGCACGAAGGTCACCTGTCGCTCGTCACGGCAGCCCGCGCGCGTGCGGCCACCGTCGTGCTCACGATCTTCGTGAACCCGACCCAGTTCACCGAGCAGGCCGACCTCGACGCCTACCCCCGCGCTCTCGACGACGACCTCGCGAAGGCGGGCGCCGCGGGCGTCGACGTGGTCTTCGCGCCGACCGCCGCCGAGATGTACCCGACCGGCTTCGCGACCACGGTGTCGATCGCCGGATCCCTCACCGAGACCTTCGAGGGCGCCGTGCGCGGCCGCGCCCACTTCGACGGCGTCGCCACGATCGTGAGCAAGCTGCTGCTCGCCGCGCTCGCCGACACCGCGTACTTCGGGCAGAAGGACGCCCAGCAGGTCGCCGTCGTCCGACGGCTCGTGCGCGACCTCGGCATCCCCACCGAGATCGTCGTCGTGCCCACGTCGCGCGACGACGACGGCCTCGCGCGATCGAGCCGCAACGTGCGGCTGACTCCCGCCGACCGGGTCCGTGCCCTCGCCCTGCCCCGCGCGCTGGCCGCCGCCGCCCGAGCCGCCGCCGACGGTGAGCAGGATGCCGCGGCTCTCCGCGCGATCGCGGCGCACGAGCTCGACGCCGCCGGTCTCACCCCCGACTATCTCGCCGTCGTCGACAGCGATGGCTTCGCCGAGCTCGACCGTCTCGACCGCGACGCGGTGCTCGTCGTCGCAGCCCGCGTGGGAGCCGTGCGACTGCTCGACAACGTCGTGCTCGCGCCCGTGACGGTGAGCAGCGACATCCTCGACGACCGTCCGGTCGCTGCACCCACCGGGAGCCCTCGATGACCGAACGCCCGCCCGTCACCCTCGCCCGCATCGCCGAGATGCACGCCGCCGGCGAGCAGATCGTCATGGTGACCGCCTACGATCATCCGTCCGCGCGTGCCGCGGAGCGCGCCGGGGTGGACATGATCCTCGTCGGCGACTCGGCTGCCCAGGTCGTCCTCGGCTACGACGGCACCGCGCCCGTGTCGCTCGACGAGATGCTCATGCTCGCGCGTGCCGTGCGCCGTGCCGTGCGCACGGCCTTCGTCGTCGTCGACCTGCCGTTCGGGGCGACCGAGCTCAGCGACGAGCAGGCCGTGGCCTCCTCGCTCCGGCTCGTGAAGGAGGCGGGCGCCGACGCCGTCAAGCTCGAGGGCGGGCAGCCGGCGCGGCTGTCGCGCATCCGCGCCATCGTCGCGGCCGGTATCCCGGTCGTCGGGCACATCGGTCTCACGCCGCAGACCGCGACCGCGCTCGGAGGACTGCGCGCCCAGGGCCGCACGGTCGACACCGCCCTCCGCGTCGCTCAGGAGGCGCTCGACGTCGAGGCGGCCGGGGCGATCGCTCTCGTCGTCGAGGCTGTGCCCGCGGCGGTCGTCGCCGAGATCCGCGGAGCCCTCGGCATCCCCCTCATCGGCATCGGCGCGGGTGCCGCCGACGGCCAGGTGCTCGTGCACCATGACCTTCTCGGCATCACCGCCGGGCGCACCGCACGGTTCGTCAAGCAGTATGCGGCGCTCGGTGACGCCATGGCCGAGGGCATCGCCACGTACGCGACCGAGGTGCGCGCGGGGGAGTTCCCGAGCGCCGAGCACACCTACCCGGTGGCCGACGACGTGCTCGACCAGGTGCGCGCGCACCTCGCGGCACGCGGGCACTGAGGCTCCGCGCGGCCGGCGGGCCCGGCGGGTGCGCGCGTCACCGCACGTAGCTGCCGTAGTAGGCGAACGCCGCCCACACGAGCACCGCGACGCCCACGGCCAGCAGCGCAACACCGACATACATCAGCACGGTCGCCGGCCGCACCGGCGGCCGCTTCCGACCTTCGTCAGGGATCCCCATACCGCGGATATTACTGACGCGGTGTGTCCAGAATGTGTCCGATGACGGATGACGACGCTCAGCGCACGACGGCGGTGACCGTCGGCAGGGCGCCGACCACGTGCTCGCTCACCGAACCGAGCACGAAACGGGCGAACGCGCCCCGCCCGTGAGAGCCCACGACGAGCAGCGCCGCACCGGCGCCGGCCTCTTCGAGCGCGGTCGCCGGGTCGCCCTCGAGGGCGTCGCCGGTCACGGCGAGGTCGGGGTGGGCCGACGCGACCCGCTGCACCACCGCGTCGACGTTCGCCGCCGCGATCGCCGCGAGATCGGTGAGGTAGAGGTCGGGGTACAGCCCGAAATCGCCGGGCACGGCGACCGGCGTCCACGCCGACACGACGCGCAGCGGTTCGCCGAGCCGCGCGGCCTCGGCGGCGGCGAACGTGATCGCGGCATCCGAGACATCCGAGCCGTCGACACCGACGACGACACCCGATCCGGCGGCGTCGGCGGCGGGAACGACCACGACGGGGGAGTGGGCGGCGGCGGCGATGCGCGCCCCGTGCAGTCCGCGCCGACCGGATCCTCGCGACTCGCCGCCGATCACGACCAGCGCGGCATGAGCGGATGCCTCCACCAGCGCGGCGACCGGATTCCCGTGGTCGACGCGCGTCGACACGGCGACCCCGCCTGCGCCGAGCCGGGCCGCCTCCGCGGCGACCGCGTCGGTCGCGTGCGCGAGTGCGGCGTCCAGCACCTGCTGCTCGCCGACCGCGCCGACGGCGCCGCCGACGATCGCGAGCAGCTCGACCGCTCCGCCCGTCGCCGCCGCTCGGGCCACCGCCCAGTCGCCGGCATGTCCCGACACCGTCGCATCGACGAATCCCACCACGATCGCACCAGTCATGGCCGCCCCTTCGCTCGTGCCCTCAGCGTATCCCCGGCACCGGCGGCGGGCGAGGTCGATGACCGGGCAAACCCCGGTGCGAGCGGCCCCCGCGTGTCGGGTGATCGCAGCGTCCCGGCCGCCCGCCCGGGATCACTCGATAGAGTCGCCAGGTGAGCACTCCGCCGCACGACGGCTCCGACGCGTCAGATCCGATCGACGCGCCCGACGCCGCGCACCCGACACCGATCGTTCGCGCGCCGAAGCCCCCGCGTCATCCCGCGTCCCACCCGGCACGACGTCTGCAGGAAGCCGCGGGGTCGGCGCCGGCCGCGGAGAGCGCCCCCGCGGATGCCCTCTCGGCCTCCGCCGACGCCGCGACCAACGAGGACGCTCGGCGCATCGTCGCGAACCGCGACGCCTATGTGCTGCGTGTCGACACCGCTGCCGTGCCGGTCACCGGCCCGGCCGTCGACGACAGCGCATCGAGCCGTTCCGGCGACGCCGCGGAATCGTCGCCCGAGCACGCCCTCGTGTCCGACGCCGCTGCGCCGGACGCACCTGCCCCGAACGCTGCTGCGCCGAACGCCTCTTCGGTGAACGCCTCTGCATCGCATGCCCCCGCCGCCGCTCCGCGCGGTCGCCGTGCCCCGCGCCGGTCGCGCGCGCCCCGTGCTCCCCGCACGCGACGTCAGAAGTGGATCCGCGGCTTGATCATCGCCGCCTTCGCGCTCGTCGTGGTCGTCGTGCTCTCGGGCCTCGCGATCGCCGGCATCGCCGTCAACACCCTGGTGAACACCGTGTCTGCACAGCCGCCCCGCGTGGGCACCACGATCGTCGCTCCCGACGAGTCCAAGGCGGCCAAGGCCGCCGCCGCCGAGACGCCCGGCTCGGCCGAACAGGCGGCAGCCGCCTACCTCGCCGCCCAGCCCACCGCCTACTGGCTCACCCCCGAACAGGATCCGATCGGCGAGGTCTACGACCGTGTCGCCCACCTTGCCACCGAGGCCCGCGCACAGAAGGCGTCCCTCGCCGTCGTCGTCTACGGGCTCCCGGGCCGTGACTGCGGAAACCACTCCGCCGGCGGTCTCGACGAAGCCGACTATGTCACCTGGACGACCCAGATCGGTCAGGCGCTCGCCGCGGCATCCGACCTGCGCAAGATCGTCATCCTCGAACCCGACAGCCTCGCGCTCGCGCCGCAATGCGGCAACCTCAGCGACCGCGACACCCAACTGCGCGGGGCGGTCGACGTGATCGCGGGCACCAACACCTGGATCTACCTCGACGGCGGTCATTCGTCGTGGCTTCCGGCGGCGCAGATGGCCGACCTGATCAAGAGCGTCGGCGTGCTCGACAAGGTGCGCGGGTTCGCGACGAACGTGTCGAACTTCAACACCACCCAGAACGAGTTCAGCTACGCCCATGCCGTCGCCGCCGCCCTCGGGACGGGTCACGCGATCGTCGACACCTCGCGCAACGGCGCCGGGCCGACGAGCGACAACCAGTGGTGCAACCCGGCAGGCCGCCTCGTCGGCGACAAGGGCGGCACCTACGGCGACGACGTCGTCGACACCAATCTGTGGATCAAGCCGCCCGGCGAGAGCGACGGCACGTGCAACGGCGGACCCGACGCGGGTGTCTGGTGGCCTGCGGGAGCGGTCGCGCTCACGCAGGGGCTGGTGAAATGACGCACGCCGTGTTGCCGGACCCACGCTCCGGCTTCTCAGGGCTGTAACAGAACTATGGAACAATGACGAAGCGCTCGGGGGCCCGCGGGGTGACCGACGCGTGTCCCTCCGGTTCCTCCACGAGAAGGCCACCTGAATGAGCACACCTGAAGGCGGGCAGAAGACCGCCGTCATCGTCGAGGACGACCCCGACGTCCGCCACCTCCTCGTCGAGGTGCTCGAGGCCGCGGGATTCTCGACGGTCTCCGTCGGCAACGGCATCGACGGTGTGCGTGCAGTGCTGGCCTATCAGCCCCTCATCACGACGCTCGACGTGAACATGCCGGGCATCGACGGGTTCGAGGCGGCCCGTCGCATCCGCGAGAAGAGCAACTCCTACATCATCATGCTCACCGGCCTCGCCGACGAGGCCGATGTGGTGCTGGGCCTCGGCGCCGGCGCCGACGAGTACATCGTCAAGCCGTTCCGTCCGCGCGAGTTCCGTGCGCGCATCGAGGCGCTCCTGCGCCGACCGCGCCCCGACGGTGCGACGCCCCCGGCGACCCGGCAGGAGAGCGTCGGCCCGTCGTTCCCCGGCGCCCGGCCCGCGGCGTCCGCCTTCCCGACCCCGCCCGGCGCACCCGAAGGCGACCTGCCCCCGGCCTCGTGGGCGACGCCCGCCGCCCCGGCGGCCCCCGCCGCCCCGGCCTACGTCGAGCCGCAGCCGGTGGCTCCGGTCTACGTCGAGCCCCAGCCGGCCGCGCCGGTCTACGTCGAGCCCCAACCGGTCGACGCGCCGCCCTACGCCGAACCGCAGCCCTACCCGGCGGAGCCCCCGGCATATCCCGTCGTCGTGCCGGCGGCGCCGCCCACGCAGGCGATCGTCCCCGTCTACCCGTCGCAGGAGCTCGCCCGTCCGGGGATGCCCGCGCCGGGCGGCGGCTACTGGATCACCCACCGCGACCTCCAGCTGAACCCCGAGACGCGCATCGTGCTCATCGGCGGGCAGCAGGTCGAGCTCACCCGCACCGAATTCGACCTGCTCGCGACCCTCCTCGAGTCGAAGCGTCGCGTGCGCAGCAAGGCCGACCTCACCCTCGTGCTGCGCGGCGAGTCGTACGTGACCTCCTATTACGTCGGCGAGGCCGACAAGCGCGCGGTTGAGGCGCACATGACGAACCTGCGCCGCAAGCTCGGCGACAACCCGTCGAACCCCCGCTACATCGAGACCGTCCGCGGCGTCGGCTACCGCCTCACCACCGAGCTGCTCGCGCCCTGACGTGCGGAGAAACGCGCGGGGGCGGCATCCGATCGGATGCCGCCCCCGCGCGTTTCGCGGGATGTCAGACCTTGTACCCGTGGTGACGGCGCACGAGCTTGCTGAACATGAGGAGCGTCTGCAGCACGGTCACCACACCGACGATGGGCCATCCGACCCACAGGATCGACGACTGCGCGACCGGGCCGAGGATGCTCCAGATCGCGGCCGACGCGATCAGCACCGCGATCAGGAGGATCGCCGGCACCCAGTAGCCCAGCGAGCCGCCGCCGCGTTCCGCTTTGGCCTGCATGGCCCAGTTGTCGACCTTCTTCTTCGAGAGGAAGCGGCTCCAGGAACGGAGGAAGTGGCCGATGCGCACCCACATGAACATCTCCGCCGGCAAGAACAGCACCGCGAAGAGCACGTCGCGGTTGTCGCAGTACTTCATCGTGCGCGCGATGCGCAGGTTCAGCAGCATGGCGACCACGGGCGGGATGAGCCAGAACGCCGAGAACACGAACGCGTTGATCGACAGCGACGCGGCGAGCAGCGTGATGAACGCGACGCGCACGAACAGGTTCGTCAGCATGCCGAAGTTCTCGAACCAGCGCAGGCGCAGGTTGGGGTGGAAGGGCTGGCCCTTCGTGTCGCCGCGCTGGCCGGGCCACATCAGCTCGATGGCGCCGTACGTCCACTTCACCTGCTGCGCGTCGTAGCCGCGCAGCGTCGTCATGCCGCCCACGTACGCGCGCGCGTACGGGCTGATCTTGGTCAGGTAGCCGGCGCTCTTGATCTGCAGCGAGAGGAGCGAGTCCTCGACCTCGCTGTCCTTCACCCACGGCGTCGACTGGTGGTTGGCCTTCATCGCGTCGCGGAGGGCGTTCGTCGAGAAGATCGAGAACTGACCGCCCAGCACCGCCATGTTGCGTCCGCGCAGCAGGTTCTGCAGGTTGAAGGCGGCGAACTGAGTGCGCTGACCGGCGATGAGGAACTTCGCCAGCAGGCCCTTGATCGGCCGGTCGTCGATCGTGTAGATCGCCGAGATGCCGCCGATGCGGGAGTCGCCCATCGCCTCGGTCTCGAGGTACTCGACCGCCTTCGGGTGGGCGATCGTGTCGCCGTCGACGCCCAGGAGGAAGTCGCAGCCCTCGACGAGCGAGTAGCCGTAGTTGAGGGCGCCCACCTTCTTGTCGGGGTTCTTGCCGATGTCGTGCACGAACACCTCGGTGAACTGCTCGCCCAGGTCGGTCGTGATCTCGTGGGGTCCCGCGTACTCCGCGGCGATCTTCGCCGTCTGGTCGGTCGTGTTGTTGATCACGACGTGGATGACATCGGGCACGCGCGTCTGCGAGAGGAGACCCTCGATGACGTCGGCGATCGACTCCTCCTCGTTGTACGCCGGGATGACGCAGCCGATCGTGGAGCGGCGCGTCTGGCCGTCCTCGAGCACGGCGGTGAAGTCCTCGGAGAACTGGTCGGCTCCGTACGAGGCGTCGGCCGGGTAGCCCGGTGCCGGTGCGTAGCTGGGCGCGCCGTAGGCGGGTGCTCCGTAGCCGGGGGCCGGAGCGTACCCGGGGGCGGGCGCGTAGCCGGCGCCACCCGGGTAGGGGTAGGTCGGGTCGTAACCGGTCACAGCGGTCGACTGTGGCGCGGGCGTGGGCCGGTACTCAGCCAACGGGACCTCTTTCTCGCGATGGGGGAATGCACGACTCACGCCGTGTAAAACCCATCATGCCCCGCGATCCGCAAGGTCGGGAGGGCCTGCGGGCACGGAAATCAGAGACTTTCCGCAAGATTTCCGCAAGACGCCGAGGTGGGGCATCCGCGCTCGCGTTCCTCTGCCGCCGTCTAGGGCGGGCTATTGGTGGAAGATCGCGATCGGAACCGCCTCATACACCGACTGCTGGCCGAACGAGGTGTCGGTGTTCGCCTGCCCCTCGACCCACACGTTCATCGTGAACGACAGGGTGAGCCCGTACGTGTCGCCGGGGAGCTGGTGGATCACCGTGTCGGGAACGAGGAACCCGCCCTGGTAGGTGTTCAGCAGCAGACCCTTGTCGGAGCGGAGCGTGTCGCTCGGCACCATCGTGCGCGGGTCGGCGCTGAACTGGAACGGAGACTGCACCTGTCCGGAGGTCTGCGCGGTCTGCGACGAGATCGTGATGGACGAGAGGTAGACGCTGCGCTTCTGCGCGAGCACGGCCTTGTCGTCGACGCGCTTGTCGTAGACGTTCACCGCGAACCCGAAGTGCTTGTCGTTGCTCGGCGTCCACTCCTGCGTCTTCTTCGGGTCCTGAGCCCAGACGTTGAGCTCCAGCACCAGGCTGTCGGCGAGGTCCGTGTCGAGCTGCACCGAGCCGTCGCTCGTGAACACCGAGTTGTAGAGCAGCGACGCCGACGGGCTCGAGGAGGGTCCGGCGGTCGGCACGACGGTCGTGGCGCTGCGACCGGACAGCGCGTTGATCGCATCGACGATCTGCGCGCACCCCGTCGCGGAGGCGACCACGATGGCGGAGAGGGCGACCACGACGGCCAGCCGAGTGGAGCGACGCAACGAACGACCCATGACACTCCCTAGCTCTCGGACCGTGGGGATGGGGATCGCGGGCTCCCGGGCGAGGAGATCGCAACCACGCTCGGGACGAATCGTGCGGCACCGCCCCGGGCGTCACGAGTATACGCAATGGCCATGGCTACACTCGACCACATGTCCGCTGGGGACGGTGAACCCGATCGCCGCCTGAGGGCGCCTGTCGGCGCGCCTCGGGTCGTGGCTGGTGCGCGGACGCGCTCGATCTGGCAGACGCAGCTGCTGCTGGGCGCGGTGGTACTCGTCGTGGTGCTGGTCATGCTGGCCCTGCAGCCCGCCCAGTTCTCGACGGGCACATTCGCGATCGGCGCGGGCGGGGTCATCGGCCTCACGGTCGTCACGCTGGTGTTCCCCTGGCATCGGGTGGGCCGGCCGATCGTCGTGCTCGTCCCGTTCCTCGACATCCTCGCGATCGGGGTCATGCAGTGGGATGCGGGCTTCGCGCTCGACTTCCTGTGGGCGTTCCCCGTCGTCTGGCTGGGGTCCTTCTTCTCGATCTGGGCGATCATGCTCGGTGTCGGCGGGATCGGCGCGACGATGCTGCTGTCCGCGATGCTCACCGACGCCGACAGCCGCACGATGGTCGCCTACATCGTGGCCTTCCTCTCGCTCGCCTTCCTGGCGCTCGCCACCTCGATCAGCGCACGCCAGACCCGCGCGTTCAAGCAGCTGCTGCGGCGCCAGACCGCGAAGCTGCAGGACTCGCTGCACGGGGTCTCGGCGCAGCGGCGCCGTGTCTCGCAGATGTTCAACGCCCTCGACATCGGGGTGGCGCGTCTGTCGGCACGCGGCCAGGTGCTCGCCCTCAACGAGACCCTCGTGCGTCTGTACGGCCTCGACCCCGAGGACATCGATCAGCCGGGCGCGGCGGTCGAATACGACGAGCAGGGCGGCACGGCCATCCCGCAGAGCCGGCGCCCCCTCACCCGCGCGCGCCGCGGCGAGACCCTCGACGACGAGCGCGTGTGGCTGTTCGACGGCGAGGGTGAATGGCGAGCGTTGAGCGTCTCGACCCGCGTGCTCCCGGCGGGTCTCGACGAGGACACAACGATCCTCTACCTCGTGCACGACGTCACCGCGCTCATCGAATCGGAGCGCGCGCGGGAGAAGCTCGCCACCGTGGTCTCGCACGAGCTGCGCAACCCCCTCACCGTGATCGCCGGGCACACCGAGCTCGCCCTCGACGAGGTCGACGATGCGCCCCAGCTCGCCGAGCACCTGCGCGTCATCTCGGGCGCGGCCACCCGGATGGATGCGCTCATCGCCGAGCTGCTGACCTACGCCCGCGGCGGATTCTCGGCCGAGCCGGTGTGGTCGGCGGTCGACCTGACCGAGCTGCTGCGTCTGTCGCTGGAGTCGTTCGCCCCGACGGCGGAGGCGCGCGGGGTGCGGCTGACCGCCGACATCGAGAGCGGGCTGCTCGTCGACGGCGATGCGTTCCGGCTGCGCCAGGTCATCGACAACGTGCTCAGCAATGCGATCAAGTACACCGGCGCCGACGGGTCGGTGCGGCTCGTGGCGCGCACCGTCGAGCACTCCGCGCTCATCGAGGTCTCGGACACGGGCATGGGCATCGACGCCGACGACCTCGGGCACGTGTTCGAGCCGTACTTCCGTGCCCGCTCCGCGCAGGACAGCGGGGTCGGGGGCACGGGGCTCGGCATGGGGATCGTGCGGGAGATCCTGGTCGCCCATCGCGGCGAGATCGGTCTCGAGAGCACCGTGGGCAAGGGCACGCTGGTGCGCATGCGTATCCCGCTCTCCGACGCCTGGGTGCTCATATGAACGACCCCGTCGCCTACGGACTCGCCGTCGGCCAGGCCACCCTCGCGACGCTCGCACTCGTGCTGATGACGGGCCTCGGCTACGTGCGTCGTCCCCATCCCGCGACGCTGCAGTGGATGCTGGTCTTCGTCGCGGGAGCGGCGGGCGTCTACCTCGGGATGTACGCCGAGAGTGCCGGTGAGGAGTCGCTGCGGCGGCTCTCGCTCGGCATCTCCCTCGGTGCGGGCATCTTCATCTGGTCGGGGCTGCGCTCGTGGCGCGGCGTGCGCTCGGGCTGGGCCGTGCCCGTGCTCTACGTGGTGCTCGCGGCATCCGTGCTCGCGGTCGTGCCCGACGAGTGGTTCGGCCTCGCGTTCGCCGCCGCCTACGCCGTCTCAGGGGTGTTCGCGCTGCTGAGCATCATCGAGCTTCGCCGCATTCCCGAACGTGCCGATGGGATGCTGCTCCCGCTCGCCCTCATCTCCGGCGCCGTGACCGTCGTCGCCGCAGGCAACCTCGTGCACAGCATCATCGCCCGCCCGCGTGGCCCCGAGGACCTCGGCATCCTGCGGGTGCTCGACAGCGTCGGCGCGATGATCTACATCGTCTGCGCCCTGGTGACGCTGCTGTGGCTCGCGGTCGGGCGCGGGGCCGCGGCATCCGGTGTCCCGACGGGGCTCGCCGCGTTCATCGCCGGCGGCGGCGACAAGCTCGCGCGGGCGGCCGACCGGGGCGAGCGGGCCTGGTCGGTGCTCTCCATCCGCCTCGACGACGTCGACGACCTGCGGATCGCCGCCGGAGGCAGCCTGTTCTGGCGCATCGTCGATACGGTCGAACGCGATGTGCGCGCGAGCATCCCGAGCGAGGCCGACATCGCGGTCTCCTCGCCCGGGCACCTCTACGTGCTGCTGATGCGCCCGCCGATCGCGATCGAGTCGGCGCTCGACGACCTGCGCGCACAGGTGTCGCGTCTCGACACGTCGCGACCGCTCGCCGTGCAGCTGTCGGTCAGTGTCGGATGGTCGAGCGTGGACGCCTCGGGCTACGACATGGAAGCGTTGCTGCGCGATGCCCGCGCGGGTGCCGCACGGGCATCGGCCGACGGCGGCGACCGATGGGTCCGCGTGACGGAACCGGTGGCCTGACTCAGCCCTGCGCGATGGCGACCGAGAGCAGGTCGCTGCCCGTCTGCTTCGCGTACTCGCTCGAGGTCGGCGTCGTCTGCACGAGGAAGTCGTAGGTGAACTGGATCTGCACCGAGGTCGCTCCCTGCGGGACCTCGCCGATGGTGAAGGTCTGGGAGTAGCTGTACGGCGAGAGCGCGAGGTAGCCCGGCGGAACCGTCGACGTGTCCGACTGCGGGCTCAGCGCGGGGAACGTCTCGCCGTTCGAGCCCTGCGGGATCGCGGTCATGGTCGCCGACTGCAGATAGACCTTCTGGCCGTCGTTCGGGTCGACGGTCGTGGTCAGCGACAGCGAGATCGGCTTGAGCGCCCCGGCCTTCCAGCGGTCCATCGACAGTGTCGACCAGTAGTTGACGGTGGCCGTCACCGAACCGCTCTTCACCGTGCGCTGCGTCGAGCCGCTCGAGAGGTCGTTGGACACCGGCGTCGGCACGGCCGACGGCGTCGTCATCGTGGGGGAGGGCGTGCTGTTCTGCTGGCCGGCCCACGGTGCGATGCCGCAGCCCGTGAGCCCCGCGGCCAGAGTCAGGGCGATCATCGCCCCGGTCGCACGTCGAGCCGTCGCCTGCACGGTGTCCCCTCTCCGCGACGGTGCTGCCGTCGCGGGGCCAGTCTATGCGGCGCCGCGGCGCGCTCAGCCGTTGTCGAGGTCGCACGCGCCGGCGCACAGCACCCCGGCGAGCTCGCGGAGCGCCCCGAGCCGCTTCAGCTGCTGGCGTTCGGCGTCGGCGCGGGACAGGCCGTCCTCGACCGCCCCGGCGAAGATGCGCCCGCCGGCTCCGCCGGGGTGGATCTGATCGCCCGCGAGAAGGTCGACGTGCGGCGAGATCGCATCGTACCAGTCGGCGAGCGAGACGCCCGGATGCTGGCGCGCGAACGCGCGCAGCTCGTCGTTGACGCCGGGGATCCATGATCGCGGCGCGAACGCGTTGACGAGCACGACGGCACGGTCGGGTCCGGCGATCCGCACGATCTCGTCGAGGGTGTTCTGGCTGATCGCGCCGTTCGTGCCGAGTCCGATGACGATGTAGGGACGCAGCTCCCCGTCGGCGGCGAGCTGCGAGAGGATGCCCGGCGCGGCGTACATCGAACGGGAGACCTTCGCGTCGACGGAGATGCCGGGGAACGTCGCCATGAGGCTCGGCGCAGAGGCGAGCATCACGCTGTCGCCGATCGCGGTGATCTGACTGCCCGGGATCGGCGGGCTCGTCGCGGCCGCGCTCGGGGCGACCGGGGAGACCGTCGCCGCGGCGGGATCGGCGCCCGCGGGTGCGCTCGCGCCGGGCGTCGGGGTGCCCGCGTCGACGGCGGCTTCGCCGGCGGCGATCGCGTCGGCGGCGCTGGAGCGCGTCGGTGCGACGGCGACCGCGGTGGATGTCGCCGCCACGAGTGCGACCGTGACCACGACGCCGAGTGCCGCCCCCGCCCGCCGCCATGCGGTGCCCCTCAGCGCGCGGCCCCATCCGCGGATGCTCGCGCGGAATCCGTCGCGACGCACCGGCGTCTCGACCAGGCGCAGGGAGAGGTCGGCGGCGACGAGGGTGAACACGAGTGCGGCGACACTGAGCTGCCACGGCACGCTCGCGTCGGCGCCGCCCGTGCCCGAACGGGCGAGCGACGCCGTCAGCAGCACCATGATCGGCCAGTGCCAGAGATAGATCGCGTACGACCGCGCGCCGATCCAGCGCAGCGGCGGGGTGTCGAGGGCGCGTCCGAGCACGGCACCCGGCCACGTGCACGCGAGGATCACGACACCCGTCAGCGCGCTCGCGGCGATGAGAACCCCGGGGAAGGTCCATGCCGTGGCGGTCTCCGGCAGCAGCGCCAGCGCGACGAGTGCCGCGGCGGCGGCCGATCCGGCGACGAGAAGGATGCCGCGCGTCGCCCGTCTCCGCACCCACGGCCGCGCCGAGGCGCGCACGGCGGGGAGCGCGAGTGCCAGCGCGGCGCCGAGCAGCAACCCGAACGCGTGGCTGTCGGTGCCGAAGTACGCGCGGGTGATGGCCCCGCCCGTGGCCCCGCCGGTGACGGCGTCGCCGGCTCCGCCGGCCGCATCCCCGGGGGCCGAGGCGACGAGCACCGCCATCCAGACCGCGGATGCCACGGCCGCGACCATGACGACGGCGATGCCCGCACGGCGACGCCCGATCGCGAACCGGCGCGCGCGTCGCCCGATGAGCACGCCGAGCAGCAGCACGAGCGGCCAGAGCACGTAGAACTGCTCCTCGACGGCGAGCGACCACAGGTTGCGGAACAGCTCGGGGGCCGTCTGCGCGAAGTAGTCGCCTCCCGAGGCGACGGCGAGCCAGTTGTAGCTGAACGTCGCCGCCCCGAGCACCTGGCGACCGAGGTCGGTGAGGATGTCGCCCCCCACCGCCAGTGCGATGCTCGCGCACACCACGACGACCAGCACGAGCGCGGGCAGCAGGCGGCGGGCGCGACGGCGCCAGAACCCTGCGAGCGAGATGCGGCCCGTGGCATCCTTCTCTCTCGTCAGGAGCGACGTGATGAGGAAGCCGCTGATGACGAAGAAGACGTCGACGCCCAGGAAGCCGCCGACGAACGGCCCGCCCGGGAACACGTGATAGGCGACGACCAGCGCGACCGCGAGGGCGCGCATGCCGTCGAGACCGTCGAAACGGCCTGCGGGGGCGGGGGGAGGTGTGACAGACATCAGGAGTGGGGTTCCGGGGTCGGCCACCGAGTCTACGTCGGCGGTGCGACGGGGTTCGAGCGTCGGCGTGTCGGCCCGAGCGGGCGCCGGGGCGTGTCTGCAGCCGCTCGTTAGGATTTCGGCGTGCGCATCCGTCTCGATCTCGCCTACGACGGCGCTGACTTCTCGGGCTGGGCGCGCCAGCCGGGTCTGCGCACGGTGCAGGGCGTGCTCGAGGGTGCCGTCGCGCGCGTGCTCGGCGGCGAGCCGCGCCTCGTGGTCGCGGGACGCACCGACGCGGGCGTGCACGCGAGCGGACAGGTCGCGCACCTCGACCTCGACGAGATCCAGCACCGCCGGCTCGACGCCGGGCGGGGCGATGTCGACCAGCTCGCCCGCAAGATCACCGGCGTGCTCGGACGTTCCCCCGATGTCGTCGTGCACCGCACCTCGATCGCCCCCGACGGCTTCGACGCCCGCTTCTCGGCCGTGTGGCGCCGCTACACGTACCGCGTGGCCGACGAGGTCACCGGCTACGACCCGCTCGAGCGCACGCGCACCACCTTCGTGCGGGCACGCCTCGACGAGCAGGCGATGGATGCCGCGGCCCGCGCCCTCATCGGGCTCCACGACTTCGCCGCCTACTGCAAGCCGCGCGAGGAGGCCACGACGATCCGCACGCTGCTCGACTACTCGTGGCGGCGCGACGAGACCGGCACGCTCGTCGCGCACGTGCGCGCGGACGCCTTCTGTCACAGCATGGTGCGCGCCCTCGTCGGCGCCTGCGTCGCGGTAGGGCAGGGGCGCCTCGCGCCGGACGACCTCGTGCGGCTGCGAGATGAGGCGGTGCGCACGAGCGCGTTCCCCGTGCTGGCTGCCCACGGGCTCACCCTCGCCGAGGTCGGCTACCCCGCCGAGGACCTGCTCGCCGCGCGCGCCGACCAGACGCGTGCGCGCCGCGAGCTCGACTGAGCGCGTCCTTCGGCGACGCATGAGCGAACCCTGTGAGATCCACCGTGCGCCCGGCGCCGCGCCGGCACCGGCCTATCGTGGAAGCACGATGAAGGTCATCTCCTACAACCTGCGCAAGCACCGGGCCGCCGGCGAGCTCATCCACCGCGTCGCGGAGCACGACCCCGACGTGCTCTGCCTGCAGGAGGCGGACACCACCGACATCCCCGATCGCCTCGGCGGCCTCGTGCTCGCCGACGCCACCCAGCGCAACCGGCTGGGTCTCGCGGTCTACTTCCGCGAGAGCACGTTCCGGCTGCAGGAGGTGCGAGCCATCTCGCTGAAGAAGTCGCTGCACGACATGGTGCTCAAGCCCGCCGAAGAGCGGATGCTGGGGGTGCGCCTGCGGGACATCGACCACAACAGCGAGCTGCTCGTCGCCTCGTTCCACGCCGCCCCCCTCACGGCGCTGAACTCGCTGCGACGCCATCAGATCCGCACGGCGCTCGCCGAGCTCGCCGACCTCGGCCCGGGCCTGCCGACGCTCATGGTCGGCGACTACAACTACCCCGTCTTCAAGGAGAAGCTGGGCGAGCGCGTGCGCGACCAGGGCTACGAGCTGAGCCTCAGCGACTCCCGCACCTACACGCGCTACCGGTTCTTCCGCGGCCACTACGACTTCGCCACCTCGTCGGGGTTCACGATCGCCGACATCCGCACCCTCCCGCAGGGGCTCAGCGATCATCTCCCGATCCTCGTGACCGCCCAGCCCGACCCGGCGCGCATCGCCGCCTGAGTCGCGGCGCCCGTCGCCGCGTCACCGCGGGTGGGCGCCGGCGTCAGGAGTGCGGGTCAGGCCGCGGCATCCACGGCGCTCGGCGACGCCGCACGCGGGAGGCGAGCCGCGTCGGTGAAGCGGGCCCGGGCGATGACGACCGCGGCGACGACCATGAGCAGCGCCCCCAGCCAGTAGGGCGCCGCGTGGCTCACGACGGCGTAGAGGGCGCCGGCGAGGAGCGGCGCCACCGTGCTCATGGCGCCGTTGAGCGACTGCGTCGCGCCGCCCAGCCAGCCTTGCTCATCGGCGCCGACGGCGTTGGACATCGCGCCGTCCATCGCGGCCTGCGCGGCACCCTGCCCCGCGGCGAGCAGGAGCGATCCGGCGATGAACACCCACGGCTGGGCGAGCACCGAGGCGACGAGCGCGAGGGCCGCGAGTCCCAGTGCCTGGCCGATGATGCCGCTGACGATGACCGCGCGCTCGCCCATGCGGGGGAGCAGCACGCCGAGCAGGGCGCCCTGCACGATGATGTCGATGATGCCGACGGCGGCGATGAGCAGGCCGATCGCGGTCGGACCCCAGCCGATGGAGTCGTAGGCCATCACGCTGAAGTTGTTCACGAACATGCCGAACGGCAGCGCGAGCAGCGCGAAGCCGATCATGAGGCCGCGCAGCTCGCGGCGGCCGAAGGCCTCGCGGAACACGGCGAACGGGTGGAGGTCGGCGACGCGGATCGAGGCGATGCGGTTCTCGAGGCGCAGGCTCTCGGGCAGCAGGAAGATGCTCAGCAGCGCGATCACGAACGACACCGCGGCGGTGAGGAAGACGGGCAGCTCGACGCTGATCGCGGCGAGCAGGCCGCCGACGGCCGGCCCCACCATCGTGCCGATGCCGGAGAGGGCGCCGAGCAGGCCGAAGCGCTGGGCGCGCTTCTCGGGCGGGGTGATGTCGGCGAGGTAGGCGAACAGAGCGGGCAGGTCTCCGGCGGTGGCGCCCTGGATGACGCGGGCCAACAGCAGCACCCAGAGAGCGCCGCCGATGCCGAACAGCGTCATGCTGACGGCCGCGCCGAGCGCGGCGACGATGATGACGGGTCGGCGACCGAAGCGGTCGGACAGGCGACCGAGGAAGGGTGCGATGAGGAAGGCGCAGAGGCCGTTGACGGCTTCGAGCACGCCGACCCACACGGCGAGGTCGCTCTCGTTGGACACGTAGCGCAGGACGACGAAGGGGAGCACGGGGAGGACGACGGTCATGCCGGCGGTGGTCAGCATCGTCAGGACGATGAGCATGATCCAGGCGCGGCGGTCGCTGCGCGGGCTGGTCGAGGAGGAGGTCATGCGATAACTGTATCGATACCAGTTTTGTTGTCAATACAGTTTCGAACCCGATCTGGTTAGACTGGTGGCATGAGCACGTCTGAGCAGCCGGGGCGGCGCGAGAGTTCCCCTGCGCCGAAGGGTCGGCGCGAAAGTTCGCCTGCGCCGGAGGGTCGGCGCGAAAGTTCCCCTGCGCCGGAGGGTCGGCGCGAAAGAAAGAAGCGCGCGACGCGCAAGCTGATCTCCGACACCGCCACCATGCTGTTCCTCGAGCGCGGGTTCGCGAACGTCAGCATCCGCGAAGTGGCCGATGCCGCGGATGTCTCGCCGACGACGGTGTTCGCACACTTCCCGCAGAAGGAGGCGCTCGTCTTCGACGAGGACGACGAGCAGCGCGACAAGCTCATCGCCTCGGTGCGGGACCGAGGCCCCGGCGTGTCCGTCCACACGGCGCTGCACGACTTCTACCTCGCGGAGATCGCGGCGAACGTCGTCGAGCACGGCGATGCGGTGTCGCGCCGGTTCATGGAGTTCCTCAACGCGACCCCCGCTCTGCGCGACTACGCGGCACGCATGTGGCTGCGCCATGAAGACGCACTGGCAGCCGTGATCGCCGCCGACGCGGGCGTCGACGAACCGTCGCCGGAGGTACGCGCCTACTGCAGGTTCGTGCTGCAGATCCAGATCCTCGCGAGCGAGAGCGACGACCCCGTCGGCGTCTGCGAGGCGGGCTTCGCCGTGCTCACCGACGGCTGGCGTGCGGTCGAGCGCTCGCTCGGCGCATCGGTGTGAGCATTCAGGCCTCGAGAGCGAGACGGACGAGCAGGTCGATCGCGTCGATCCCCGGGCCCATCTCCGCCGCCGCCCGCTCGTAGGTCGCGCGCGACCGCCCGATGGGGTCGATCACATCGTCCTCGGTGAGATCGACCGGAGGCTCGACCTCACCGCGCGCGGTCGCGAGCCGCGCCAGCATCGCCTCGACACGGCGGGCGGGGACGGAGCCCGCGGCGGCCGCCGCGGCGCGCAGGCCGTCGTCGCCCACGGCGGCGGCCAGCCGAGCGAGCTCCCGAGCGGTGAAGCTCGACCGCAGCCGAGACGGCGCCAGCTCCACGACCGCACGGCGGTGCTCCCGCGACATCCCGATCACGACGTCCGGGGTGCGCAGGTGCGATTCGGTGAGCCACACCGCCGCGTGCGCCGCGGCGGCCTCCTCGGGCACGCCCGCGGCGACCGCGAGGTCGACGGCCTCAGGGGTCATCGTCGCGCCGGTGCGCGCGCGAACGCCTGCACTGGAGACCACGACGTCCATCCCCCGCAGCCGCTCGGTGAGCACCAGCTGCGCGTACGGCGAACGGCACACGTTGCCCGTGCACACCACGAGGATCTCGATCACTGCAGCCGCCCCTTCCCGCCGCGATCCGACGCGAGTCTAGCGATGCCGGATGGCGCCCGGTCGCCGCATGACGCCTCCCGACGCGCCGCCACGTGCCGATCCGGAACACCTGTGCGCACGTGCCGATCCGGAACACCTGTGGGCACGTGCCGATCCGGCACACCTGTGCGCACGTGCCGATCCGGCACACCTGAGCGCACTTGCCGATCCGGCACACCGGAGCGCACTTGCCGATCCGGCAAACCTGGGCGATAGTGAGGGGGTACCCCTCCGGGCGCCGCAACTTTGCCCAGGGGGGTCGGCTCACGCATGTCGGGGGCCTTCGCCGCTCGTCACCCGAGACGGGCGTGTGCCGTACGTGATGACGAGCGACGATGTGTGTCGCGAGCCGTCGCGCCTATTGGGGGGTGTCTCGGTGCGCCTGTTCTCTGTTTTCCGTCGTCGTGTGGTCGCGGTGGCCGCGGCATCCGTCAGTGTCGTCGTGATCGCCGCGGGCCTCGTCGCGATCGCCGCGCCCGCGCAGGCCGCCACCATCAACGCCTCGCAGGGCATCGTCAAGACGGCGATCCTCCCGAGCACGCCGCTCACGCCGGGCACGTCGTTCTCGTATCGGCTCGACTTCAGCTGCGGCACCTCGATCACGGGCGTCACCGGATGTGACACCACGACCATCACCGACCTGCTGCCCGAGTGGATCGACTACGTCGGTGCGAGCTCGTTCCCGGGCACCGCCCCCGGAACCGTCACGACCTCCGCGGTCGGAGACCGCACCCAGGTGGTGCTGGCCTTCACCGCCCCCGTGCAGACTCCGTCGGCGTCGACCGGACTGCCGCTGGGGTCGTACCAGATGGACATCCAGGTGCGGGTGTCGCCGAACGCGCCGTGGACCATCGACGGCACGACGATTCCGAACACCGCGAACATCGCGTCGGCGAACGCCGACCCCAAGTCGAGCACCGCGACCGTCACTCCCGTCGTGCCGCAGACCCCTGCAGCCACGGCGGACAAGTCGTTCTCCCCGACCCAGAACTTCAACACCCCGGGGCTCACGACCACCCTGACGCTCACCGGCACGAACACCACCAACGGCCCCGCCGACAGCCTCGTCGTGCAGGATCCGGCCGGGCCCGGCAACCCGCCGACCGGCGCGACGAGCCCGTTCCACTACCTCGCCTTCACCGGGTTCGGCGCGATGACCCTGCCCGCGGGCGCGACCGGCGTCACCGCCGAGGTCTACTCGTCGCTGGACAGCCAGTGGCACACCGTCTACACCGGCGCCGGTCCGCCGGTCTACCCGACCACCGGTGCGCCCGATCCGGCGGACGTCTACGGTGTGCGCTTCACCTACACCGGCGCGACTGGGGCCGCCATCGAGCGCGGCGCAGCGGGAGTCGCCGCGGTCGCCCTCGCCCAGCGCGCGAACGTCGCGGGCCTGCCGGCGACGACCGTGAGCAACAGCATCACCGCGAGCGCGACGCTCGGCACGCTCACGGCGAACTCGCCGCTCGTGAGCAAGAACTACCAGATCGTCCCCTACGGACTGCAGGTGACGGCGGCGAAGACCTTCGACGCCGACCAGGTCAAGGCCGGCGACCCGACCACGGTGCGCCTCGGCGCGACGAACGCGGGGACCGTCGGGCTCCGCTCCCTGTCGATCACCGAGCCGGGCGCCGCGACGACGAGCCCGAACCCGCTCGCCGACGAGCTCACCTTCGCGGGCTTCGGGCAGGTCGGCACGAGCACGACGGGTGTGCAGTGGCCCGACGGCGCCACCTCGGCGACCATCGTCTACACGTATTCCGACAACACGACCTCGGCGCCCCTCTCGACCACGACGGCCGACACGATCCCCGCCCCCGATGTCGCGACGCGCGTCGTCGGCTTCACGGTCACCTTCTCCTCCACGGCCACCGGCGGGATCGTCCCCGGCGCCGAGGCGAAGCTGCCGTTCATCGCGAACACCTCGCGTCCGACGCCGCTTCCCGACCGCACCGACGTGGTCAACGCCGTCGATGTGACCGGTGTCGCCGTCGACGACCCCTCTCGCACGGCGACGGCCCACGCGCAGGACACGCTCTCGATCTACGGTGACCGTCTCGGCGTGACCGTCGCGAAGACGATCACGCCGGGTCAGGGATACCTCACCGCCGGCCAGCAGTTCATCGCGCAGATCCCCGCGACGGTCGCCGGATTCCCGGCGACGACGGTGAACCCCACCCAGGTCGTCGTGACCGACTCCGACGCGCTGTCGGCCGACTGGTGGGACCTGTATGACGCCACCCAGCTCACGCAGCTCGGCATCCCCGGGAACGCCAGCCTCACCGTGCAGTACCAGACTGCGCCAGGCGTGTGGACGAACCTGCCGGGAGCGATCGGCCTGACCGCTCCGCCGCAGTACCGCACGATCGACATCCCCTCCTCACTGTCGGGGTCTATCACCGGGCTCCGTTTCGTCTACGACGCGCTGAGTGGGCAGAGCTTCGCCCCGGGTTCGACCTTCCAGCCGAACATCACCTTCACCACTCGGGCCGTGACCCGGTCCAGCTCGACCCCGATCGGGTCGGTGCCGACCAATGCGACCATCCCCGGACCGGGATCGGGCACGACCGACGTCGTGCAGCGCGCGAACTGCGGATCGGCGGATGCCTCGGCGACGAGCCCCGCGCTCTCGGCGACGACGGTGAACACCTCGCCGTGCGCCGTCGTGAACCTGGTTCCGCTCGGGGGAGGGAGCGGAACAGGCCCCGACCTCGTCGACAAGTCGCTCAACCCGATCGCGCTGACGGAGCGTACGCAGGCCACCGCGACGGGAACCCTCAACTGGTCGACGGGGGGGCTGACCGGCATCGCCCAGCAGTACGTCACCGAGATCGGCGCGGCCGGTGGGCCCGCGACCTCGGCGTCGCTCGGCACCTCGTTCTTCAACACGTTCGATCTCACCCGGATCGCGCCGATCACGAAGACCTCCGACCCGGCCATCGCCTACGACACGCTCGCCGCCGTGGAGCTGTTCAACGGCCAGACGGGGGTGTGGACTCCCGTCACGATCTCCGGCGCGACCTCGTGGGACGGCCCCACGTCGGGTTCGACGGTCTTCCCCGGGTACACGCTGAGTGCGAGTGAGCGTTCCACCACGACGGGCGTGCGCTTCCTGTTCGAGGAGAGCCCGAACCGGGCGTCTGTGCTCACGCCGGGCTCGCTCACCCAGCCTGCGGTGGGCAGCGGGGTGACGGCGACACAGAACCGGCGCCCGATCACGCTGACCTTCCAGCTGCGCGACGTGCTGCGCTCCGACGGCACGACGCCGGTGCTCTACAACGACCTGTACAACACGTCGACGCCCGGCCAGATCCACAACACGGTGACCTCTGACGCCTGCCTCACCGACTTCGTCGCCGGTGTCTGTGCGGACGGATTCTCGACGACCGATGGTGCGGACATCGCACTGCTGAACGCGACGGCGACGATCACGACGACCAAGACCTGGTCGGGCGGCCCGATCGGCGTGCCGCCGTCGGGAACGCCCGCCGCGGACTACCCGTCCACGCGGGCGACCCTCGACGTCACCAACAACGGCCCGCAGCTGGTGAACTCGATCACCGCGACGGAGCCGTCACCCGGAGTGCTGCCCGGCGACGCCGCCTTCGCGGGCAGCGCGTTCGACGCGTTCACGCTGACGGACATCGCCGGAGTGACCGCACCGCAGGGCGCGACCGCGACCGAGCTGATCCTCACCTACGCCGACGGCACGACCTCGTCGCCGTACACGATCGCGCAGGCCACCGCGTTGACCGCCGCCGATCTCGTGAACGTGGTCGGCATCTCCGCCACCAGCACCGGGCGCATCCAGCCGACGACCTCCGGCAACACCAACGGGCGTCTGCGCGTGGTGATCGACCTGCAGCTGCGCGAGACGTACCGTTCCGACCCGGCGACCGCAGTCGCCGCCGGCAGCGTGCCGAACACGCTGATCGGTCAGCTCGCGGACCCGTCGATCGAGACCGCGGGTACCTGCGCGGACTCGCCGGTCGCACCGAGCCCGGCACCGAACACCGTCATCGACTGCGACAGCGCGGCGATGCAGATCACCAACACGCAGACCCGCACCGTGACGGCCGCGAAGAGCTTCGCGCCGGACAGCCAGCAGTACGAGAACGAGTCCGACACGTTCACGATGAACATCGCGGGCACGCCGGGCGGAACAGCTCGCAGCAACCAGGTGCAGCTGACCGACCACTCGCCCGCGTTCTTCAACGCGTACTCGTTCGCCGGTCTCGCCTCCACCTTCGCGATCGCGAGCCCGGCCAACCGGGTCATGGTCGAGGTGCTCACCGGCGGCACCTACGCGGTCGCCCCCGACAACTCCCTGACGCTCACCGGCGGCACCTGGCAGACCGTGGTCGGCACCGCCGGCACCGCGTGGAAGTCCGCCGCGCAGGCGCGCACCGCCCTCCCGGGCGGCACCGCATCGAGCACGGCCACCCTCGCCGGCGGTGGTCTCGTGACCTACGGCGCGATCCAGGGTGTGCGCTTCACGTATCAGCGGGTCGCCGCGGCCTCCGTCAACGACCCGGCAGCCGCCCTGCTGCTGCTCGAGAACCCCGCGACGCCCACGCTGAACGCGGCCGTCTCGATCCAGCGCCGCACGGCGCTCGTCACGGGCGGTCCCGTGCCGACCGATCTGGCGGGCAACAGCCCCGCGCCGGGCACGACCGCGGCGGGCAGCTTCCCGAACAGCGTCGAGGCCCGTGCCAGTGGTGTGCCCGGCAACGGAGTCGACGCGGTCGACACCGCATCGGCGACCATGCACTTCCTGCATCTGCCCACCGAAGCCCGCCTGGTGAAGACCCCGTCCGGCACGATGCAGCCTGCCACCACTTTCACGGTGGGACTGGCGACCACGAACAACGGTCAGTACCCGATCATCGACCCCGTCATCACCGACACGCTGCCGGTGGGAACGGCGGTGGCGGGTGCCCCCGACTACGTGTTCCCCGCGGGCGTCGACCCGACCGACGCGTCGTCCTACACCTTCACCCGCACGGGCGGCACGGCCCCCGGCACGCCGTACACGTCGGTGCCGGTGGATCCGTCACAGGTCACCGTGCACGTGACGTACTCGACGGGTTCGACGCCGGAGCCGATCGCGATCCGTTTCTCGTTCACATCCGGCACCGCACTGGGCCTCGGTGAGACGTACACGATCAGCTTCCCGATGCGCCTGCGCCCGGGTCTGCTCGCCGGTCAGGTCATCACGAACACCTACTCGCTCGACGGACAGCGCCAGTTCGACCAGTGCAACCTGACCGGTCCGCCCAGCGACACCTGCTCGACGTCGGCCGCGGTCAGCGTGCTGCCGCTCGCGAACCTCGGGATGTATCAGGAGGTGCGTGCCGATGACGCGAGCCTCGGCGTGACCTCGTCGAACTCCACGCCGTGCTCGAGCGCTGACGCCACCAGCGACGGCTTCTACTCCGGGCACTGTGCGCCGATCACCAAGCCCGGAGCCGTGAACACCTGGCGCGGGCAGTACACGAACCAGGGCACCTACTCGCTCGACACCGTCTCGAGCATCCTGTATCTGCCCAACCCCGGCGCGAGCGGCATCACGCTGCCGTCCGCGACGACCGAATGGCACCCGACTCTGAGCGCACTGCCGACCCTGCAGGCCGCGGTCGCGCCGGGCGCGACGGCGAGCTACTACTACTCGAGCGTGACGCCCGGCACCGCGCTCTGCGACGACGTGCTCAACCCGGGGGGCAGCTGCCCGCCGGGGTACTGGAAGCCGCTCGACTCGTCGGTCGACCTCAGCACGGTGACGGCGATCTACGCGGTCGTCGACTTCGCCGGCGGCGGACACGCGCTGCGACCGGGGGAGACGTTCACCCTCAGCTTCCCGACGGATGCCCCGCCGGCAGCGGTCAACAGCGGCACCAACCCCATCGCCTGGAACTCGGCGATGACCGGCGCCACCTACACCGCGGGTGGCTCCTCGGTCACGCTGCTGCCGTTCGAGGTGCCTGTCGTCGGCGCGGCGCTCGCCTCGGGAAGCATCACGATCGAGAAGACCGTCACGGGTGATGCCGCGGGGGAGTCGTGGGTGCCCACGACCTTCTCCGGCTCGCTGCAGTGCACATCGAACGGCGTGAGCGTCGCCTCGGCGTCGCTACCGACGGTGCCGGCTCTGACCGCCAACGTTCCGGTCACCGTCGGCGGGCTCCCGTGGGGTGCGGACTGCGCGTTCGTCGAGTCGAACTCGGGGGCGGCGTCCTCGGTGAGTCCCGCGTCGATCACCGCTGTCTCCGGCACGACGCCCCTGCAGCTGCAGACAGTGACGAACGTCTACGACTACGCGAGCCTCACGGTGTCGAAGACCGTCACCGCGAGCACCGGCTTCCCGATCCCCACGGGCTTCGGCTTCTCGGTGGACTGCACCTTCAACGGCGCGAGCGTGCTGAGCACCACCTTCACGCTCGATGACGGCGGATCGCGCACGTTCACGAACCTGCCCGCCCGCGCGCACTGCACCGTGACCGAGACCGACCCGCTCTCGGCGCAGAGCACGGTCACGAGTGTCGACGTCACGAACCCGACGGTCACCCCGACCACCGACCAGGCCACGCGCACGGCGGACATCCCCGAGCTGAGCCCGAACGGCACCGGTGGGGCGACCCAGAACGCCGTGTCGTTCGAGAACCTCTACGACGTCGCCGGGCTCACGCTCAGGAAGTCGTTCGAGGGGGGCGGCGCGGATCAGTTCGGTGAGACCCAGTCCTTCACCGCGCACGTGGTGTGCACGCTGAACGGGCAGACGCTCGTCGACACCACCCGCACGCTCAGCGCGTCGGGCGCGTGGACGGCGTCCGTGACCGGCATCCTCGCGGGCTCCACGTGCGATGTGACCGAGAACGCGCTCCTCGGCGCCGACGCGGTCGTCATCACGCCGAACGACGGAACCGACACGACGACGGGCGTCGTCACGATCCCCACGAGCGGTCTGGCCACCGTCGCGCTGACGAACTGGTACCTGACGGGCTCCGTCCAGGTCACGAAGACCTTCGCCGGTGCGGGGGCGGCGACCTACGGCACCGCGCAGTTCACGTTCGACCTCGCGTGCACGCGCGGGGGCGAGTCGGTCGTGCTGCCCGGCGGGGCGACGCGCATCGTCGATGCGGCGTCCCCCGTGGCCGACTACACGGGCATCGCGAGCGGATCCTCCTGCATCCTCCGGGAGACCGACGCGGGCGGCGCGGGACTGAGTGAGATCCAGTCCGCGACGGGCGCGCCGCTGGCCGACGCGGCGACGGGTTACACCTTCACCGTCGCGACCGACCCGACCGTGCTCTCGGTCGGCGATCAGGCGCAGCCCGCGCTCCAGGTGCAGAACACCTTCCGACTGGCGCAGGTGACGGTCACCAAGACGGTCGACTCGCAGGCGACGGATGCCACGGGGCATCCGCTCACCTACGGGCCGTTCCAGGTCGCGCTCGCCTGCACGTTCAACGGGGCCGCGGTGGCTGCGACCGAGCCGTTGACGCAGAGCATCGCCGCAGGCGGCTCGTTCACCTGGACGGGTCTTCCCGAGGGCGCCGACTGCCGCGTGACGGAGACGGATGCCGCCGGCGCCGCGCGCACGACGGTGGCCGTCACCGAGGGTGGTGTGACCCAGCCCGCGGTGACGGGCACGACGGCGACCCTCTCGCCGCTGCCCGACGTGTCGGCCGCCGACCAGAGCACGGTGGCGTTCACGAACGCCTTCGACGTCGACCCGGTCGTCATCTCGAAGGAGCTGAGCGGACTCGGGTCGATCGGGATCACCCGCACCTTCCCGGTGCATGTCGTGTGCACCTACACGAGCACGGTGTATCCGGCGGGCGTCACACTGCGCGACGTCACCGCGCAGATCGGCGGGACGGCGGCGGCGACGCTGACCATCTCGGATGTCCCGATCGGCACCGTGTGCGACCTGACCGAGACCGACACGGGCGGCGCCACGGCGACCCGCATCCATGTCGGCACGACGGTGACCACGTCGGCGAGCGCCCAGATCACCCTCACGGGTGACGACTCATCGATCGTCGTGGAGAACGAGTTCGAGCCGCCGCTGGCCTACACCGGTGCCGCGATGAACGTGCTCGTGCCGATCGGCGGCGGACTGCTGCTGCTCGTCGGCGGGCTCCTGCTGTGGGTGCGCAGGCGCCGCAGCGCCTGATGACCGGATGCCGGTGCGCAGCGATCTGCGCACCGGCATTTGGCCGCGGCATCCCGATGACGTAGACTCTCCCTTTGGTGCGCCTTGCTGGGCGTCACCGCGAACGTGAGCCCTCCACTGGCGTCTTGCGCGAGCATCCCTCGCACAAGCACCCCGGAGCGGGATTCACGAACCTCTCCGTTCGATACAGAAAGCAGCACAACTGTGACGCGCACTTTCACCCCCAAGGCAGGCGAGATCCAGCGTGAATGGCTGGTCATCGACGCCACCGACGTCGTGCTCGGCCGCCTCGCCTCGCACGCTGCCGCGATCCTCCGCGGCAAGCACAAGCCCACCTTCGCGAACCACGTCGACACCGGCGACTTCGTCATCGTCGTCAACGCCGAGAAGGTGGCCCTCACCGGTCAGAAGCTCCAGCAGAAGCTCGCCTACCGCCACTCGGGCTACCCGGGCGGTCTCAAGGCGGTCGCCTACTCCGAGCTCCTCGAGAAGAACCCCGTCCGCGCCGTCGAGAAGGCGATCCGCGGCATGCTCCCCAAGAACAGCCTCGGTCGTCAGCAGCTGTCCAAGCTGAAGGTCTACGCGGGTGCCGAGCACCCGCACGCCGCGCAGCAGCCCAAGGCCTACACCTTCGACCAGGTCGCCCAGTAAGCGCCGCTCACCCAAAGGACACACTCGTGGCGAACATCCAGGACTCCACCGACAACAACTACTCGACCGAGACGCCGGCCGACGTGGTCGTCGACGCCCCCCGCCCCGTTCTCTCGGTGCCGGGTGCGGCCGTCGGCCGCCGCAAGCAGGCGATCGCCCGCGTCCGTCTCGTGCCGGGCTCCGGCTCGATCACGGTCAACGGCCGCACGCTCGAGGACTACTTCCCGAACAAGCTGCACCAGCAGCTCATCAACGACCCGTTCACGGTGCTGAACCTCGCGGGCGCCTACGACGTGATCGCCCGCATCCAGGGCGGTGGCCCCTCGGGCCAGGCCGGCGCGCTGCGCCTCGGCATCGCGCGCGCGCTCAACGAGATCGACGCCGAGAACAACCGCCCGACCCTCAAGAAGGCCGGCTTCCTCTCGCGTGACGCTCGCGTCAAGGAGCGCAAGAAGGCCGGTCTCAAGAAGGCGCGCAAGGCTCCTCAGTACTCGAAGCGCTGATCCGCTCCATGGCGCTGTTCGGCACGGACGGCGTGCGGGGGCTGGCCAACGGCCCCCTCACCGCCGATCTTGCTCTCACCCTGGCCCAGGCGACCGCGGTCGTCCTGGGCCAGGGCCGTTCCGCCGAGGCGCGGCGTGCCGCGGGGCGACGCCCACGCGCGGTGCTCGCGCGCGATCCGCGCATCTCCGGCGAGTTCCTCGCGGCGGCGGTCGCGGCCGGTCTGGCCTCCTCCGGCGTCGACGTCGATGACGCCGGAGTGCTGCCGACCCCGGCGGCCGCGTTCCTCGTGGCCGACACCGACGCCGACTTCGGCGTGATGGTCTCCGCGTCGCACAATCCCGCGCCCGACAACGGCATCAAGATCTTCGCGCGGGGCGGTGTGAAGCTCCCCGACGACGTCGAGCAGCGCATCGAGTTCGCGCTCGCAGGCCCCAAGCTGCAGCCGACCGGCGCCGGCGTGGGTCGTATCCGCCGCTTCGCGGACGCGGAGGACCGCTACGTCCTGCACCTGCTGCGTTCGCTGCCCCATCGCCTCGGCGGCCTCCATGTGGTGCTCGACTGCGCGCACGGCGCGGCATCCGGAGTCTCGCCCGAGACGTTCCGCGACGCGGGCGCCCGTGTGACGGTGATCGGCGCCGACCCCGACGGGCTCAACATCAACGAGGGCGTCGGCTCGACCCACCTCGACTCGCTCGCGGCGGAGGTCGTGCGGCTGGGCGCCGACATCGGCATCGCCCACGACGGCGACGCCGACCGGTGCCTCGCTGTCGATGCGGCGGGACGTGTGGTCGACGGCGACCAGATCATGGCGATCCTCGCGGTCGCGATGAAGGAACGCGGCGCGCTCTCGGACGACACCCTGGTCGCGACCGTGATGAGCAACCTGGGCCTGCATCGGGCCATGACCGATCGCGGCATCCGAGTCCTGCAGACCGCGGTCGGCGACCGCTACGTGCTCGAGGCGATGAACCAGGGCCGCTACTCGCTGGGCGGCGAGCAGTCCGGCCATGTGATCATGAGCGCCTTCGCGACGACGGGTGACGGCCTCCTGACCGGTCTGCACCTCGTCGCCGAGATGGCGCGCACCGGACGCTCGCTCGCCGAGCTCGCATCGACAATGACGGTCTACCCGCAGGTGTTGGTGAACGTGCGCGACGTCGATCGCACCCGCGTGGCCGACGCGCAGGTGGCGGCCGCGGTCGCGGCTGCGGAGGCGGAGCTGGGCGACACCGGCCGGGTGCTGCTGCGGGCGTCGGGTACGGAGCCGCTCGTGCGCGTGATGGTCGAAGCGGCGGATGCCGCCACCGCCGAGCGCATCGCGGCCACCCTCGCCGACGTGGTGCGCGAGCGCCTCGCGAACTGAGTCCCGCTCAGCTCCAGGCCATCGACTCGATGTAGCGCAGCAGCACGCCCTCGCGCAGTGCCCACGGGCTCACCTCGAGCTCGTCGACGTCCATGAGACGCATCGCGGTATGCACGACGACGGCGCTCGCGACGATCTGGAACGTGCGGTCGGCGGTGATGCCCGGCAGCTCCTGCCGGGCGGACGCGGGGATGCGCGCGAGCCGCGGAATCCACGAGCCGAGCGCGGCGCGGGGGAGCAGCATCCGCTCGATGCCCGACCAGCCCGGCACGGGGTAGCCGGCCAGCTTCGCGAGCGAGCGGATCGCCTTCGACGACCCGACGACGTGGTCGGGGCGCGCGAGGGCGCAGAAGGGTGCGAGCACGGGGTCGAGGGTCTGCTCGGCGTGTGCGCGCAGCCGCTCGACGGCGTCCTCTCCGGGCGGGTCGTCGTGCAGGAATTCGACGGTCATGCGTCCGCCGCCGAGGGGCACGGATGCCGCGGCCTCCGGCAGCTCGTCGGCGCCCGCCGCGATCTCGAGCGACCCGCCGCCGATGTCGAACAGCAGCACCTGTCCCGCCGACCAGCCGAACCAGCGGCGCACGGCGAGGAAGGTGTACCGGGCCTCGACCTCGCCCCCGAGCACCTGCAGCTCCTGTCCGAGGGCCGCCTCGATGCGGGCGATGACCTCGTCGCCGTTGGTCGCTTCGCGCACCGCGGAGGTCGCGGTCGCCAGCAGCTCGTCGACGCCCTGCTCCCGGGCGACCCGGGCGGCGTCCGCGACGGCCTGCTCGAGGGCGGACACGCCCTCCTCGCTGATCGATCCGTCGGGGGTCAGGAAGCGCATGAGTCGCAACACCGTGCGCGTGCTCGTCGACGCCAGGGGGCGGCCGCCCGGGTGGGCGTCGGCGACGAGCAGATGGACGGTGTTCGAGCCGATGTCGAGAACGCCGAGTCGCACGCGGTCAGCCTATCCGGCGCCCGCCCGCCGTCGCGGAGCGCCGAGACTCTACCCCGCCGTCGCGACCGGGGTGGGGACCGCGCTCATCGGCTCGGCGCACGGGAGGAGCCATGCCTTCACGAACGCCGTCGACTGGTAGAGGTACTGATACACCCACTGCCCGAAATCGAGGCGCTCCTCGACAGGCACGACGGTCACGTCGCCCGCATAGCAGCGTCCGAAGATGTAGCGGGTACGGGCGACATGGGGGGTGAAGGTGAGCACCACGACGCTCTGCGCGGCGTGATCGCGCGCGTAGGCCTGCAGCAGGGCGACCTCGCCCTTCGTGGTGAACGGTTCGGGCGTGGCGCAGGTCACGTCGGGCCGCGTGCACTCCGGCACGGTCGACGCCGGCATCCCCCCGCCGACCGAGACCAGCAGATGGGATGCCACGCCCTCGTCGAGCAGCTTCTGGGCGTCCGCCATGCGGGCCGGAGTGGGCGGCCCGATCACGTAGACGAGGTCCGCCCGCGCTACCGCCGGATGCGAGGGGAAGACGTAGAGGGGCAACCCGGCGACGGCGAGCACGACCGCCACGCCCATCGCGATGGCCGCGATGACGACCACCCGCCGTTCACGCATCGATAGCCTCCCTTCGGCGGCTCCGGTGCGCTCCTGTCACGGATGCTAGCGCAGCGGGGCCCGCCGGCCCGCGCCGCTAGGCTGACCCCGTGCCCGTCGACGACGCCTCACCCGAGACCCTCGCGCCCACGCTGTACCGCGCGATCGGTCGCGCGGACTGGTCGCGACTCGCGGCGGGCATGGAGCAGCCGCTGACCGAGGCGGAGGTCGTGCAGCTGCGCGGCATCGGCGACCGCCTCGACCTCACCGAGGTGCGCGAGGTCTATCTGCCGCTGAGCCGGCTGCTCTCGCTCTACGCGTCAGCGACGAAGCGGCTCGGCGCCGACGAGAGCGCCTTCCTCGGGGAGCCCGACACGACGACGCCGTTCGTCGTGGGCGTGGCCGGCTCCGTCGCGGTCGGCAAGTCCACGATCGCGCGTCTTCTGCGTGAGCTCATGAGCCGGTGGCCGGGAACGCCCCGCGTCGAGCTGATCACCACCGACGGGTTCCTCTACCCGAACGCGGAACTCGAGCGACGCGGCCTCATGGCCCGCAAGGGCTTCCCGGAGTCGTACGACCGGCGCGGCCTCGTCGACTTCCTCAGCGCCGTCAAGTCGGGCGCCGAGGAGGTCAAGGCACCGTGCTACTCGCACATGCGGTACGACATCGTCCCGGACGCCCACATCTCCGTGCACCGACCCGATGTGGTCATCGTCGAGGGTCTCAACGTGCTCCAGCCCCCGCCCTCGCCCAACGACGTCGCGGTGAGCGACCTGTTCGACTTCTCGATCTACGTCGACGCCGAACCCGACGACATCGCCCAGTGGTACACCGACCGCTTCCTCGCCCTGCGTCGCGGCGCGTTCAGCAACCCGTCCTCGTTCTTCAACGTGTTCGCGTCCCTGTCCGATGCGGAGGCCGTCGAGCGCGCGATGGGGTACTGGACCGAGATCAACCTGCCGAACCTCATCGAGAACGTGCTCCCCACCCGTCACCGGGCGAGTCTCGTCTTGCGCAAGGATCGCTCGCACGCGGTCGAGTCGGTGCTGCTGCGCAAGCTCTGAGGGCGCCGTCCGACACGCGGTGGGGCGACGCACCGAGAACTCTGAAGATCTCATAGCAATGCGCGCTGACGGTGCCGAAAAACACGGCAGGATGCCGCGAGATCCGCGTCATCACGCGGATCTCGCCCGCGAGGCGAATCCATAGAGACGCCATAGCGCAACCGCCCGCCAGCCCAGCCGAGCACTCCTAGCCTCGTCGAGGATTCACTCGAAAGGACCGAGGCATGGCAAAGAAGCGCGCTCCGCGCTCGCGTCGCTGGTGGCGCAGGCCGGCAGTCATCATCACCATCGTGGCCGTCGTCGTCGTGGCAGGAGCGGGCACCGCGGCGGCGGTGTTCTTCCTCTCGCCGAAGGCGGCGACCCAGCGCCTGGTCGCGGCCGCCGTCGGCACGTACGACCAGAGCGTCTCGGCGTCGGGCACGATCGAGCCGGCGACGGTCGCGAACCTCACCTTCTCCTCGAGCGGCACCGTCACGGCCGTCGACGTGCAGGTCGGGCAGACGGTCACGGTCGGTCAGGCGCTCGCCTCCATCGACCCGACTCAGCTGCAGAGCCAGGTCACCCTCGCCCAGGCGGAGCTCAACCAGGCCGAGACCCAGCAGACGGCCGCCGCCGGCGGCACCTCGGCGCAGGTGGCCGCGGCATCCGCTCAGGTCGCCTCGGCGCAGGCGAAGCTGCAGCTCGCGCAGACCGCCGTCAGCCAGGCGACGCTCAGTTCTCCGATCGCCGGCGTCGTCGCCGCGGTGAACGTGTCGGTCGGTGCCCAGATCGGGTCGAGCGGGACCTCCTCGTCGTCCAGCAGCTCGTCGGCGTCGCGCACCTCGACGAGCACCGGGACGTCGTCGACCTCGAGCACGCCGACGAGCTCGGCGGCGGCCATCACCGTCATCTCGCCCACCTCATGGGTCGTCTCCACCACGGTCAGCAACGCGGACCTCGCGAACATCAAGACCGGCATGCAGGCGCAGGTGACGCCCACGGGCGCCACCCAGGCGATCTTCGGCACCGTGCAGTCGATCGGCGTGCAGTCGACCTCGAGCACCGCCGGCGTCGCCCAGTTCCCGGTCACCGTCGCGCTGACGGGCTCGCCGACCGGGCTGTACGCCGGCACGGTGGCGAGCGTGAACATCATCACGAAGGAGCTCGACAACGTGCTCACCGTCCCGACGGCGGCCGTGCGCACCGAGAACGGCCAGACGGTCGTCACCGTCAGCGACAACGGGTCGCAGCAGACCGTGCAGGTCACCCTCGGCCAGATCTTCGGGGCCCAGACGCAGATCACCAACGGTCTGACGGAGGGTCAGGAGGTCGTGGTGCCGGTCACGCAGTCGTTCCGCACCGGATCGGGATCGGGCGGCTCCAGCATCTTCGGCGGCACCGGCGGCACCGGCGGCTCGGGTCGCACGGGCGGCACGGGCGGCTCCGGCACGGGTGGCTCCGGCCGCACGGGTTCGGGATCCGGATCCTCGACCTCGGGCGGCAACTGACATGCTCGGCGAACCGATCATCGAGCTCGACGACGTGCGCAAGTCGTACGTCATCGGCGACATCGAGGTGCAGGCGCTGCGGGGCCTGAGCCTGACCGTGCGCGAGGGCGACTACCTCGCCGTCATGGGCCCGTCGGGCTCCGGCAAGTCGACGCTGATGCACATCCTCGGATGCCTCGACATCCCGACCTCCGGCTCCTACCGGCTGGCCGGCGACGATGTGTCCACCCTCACGGAGGCGCAGCTGGCCGAGATCCGGAACCGGCGCATCGGGTTCGTCTTCCAGCAGTTCAACCTGCTGCCGAGCCTCACCGCCTGGCGCAACGTGGAGCTGCCGCTCGTGTACGCCGGTGTCGGGCGGGAGGAGCGCAAGCGGCGGGCCATCGAGGCGCTGGAGAGCGTCGGGCTCGGCAGTCGCATCGACCACCGCCCGAACGAGCTCTCCGGCGGCCAGCAGCAGCGCGTCTCGGTCGCCCGGGCGCTCGTCACGAAGCCCAGCCTGATCCTGGCGGACGAGCCGACCGGAAATCTCGACAGCGTCTCGACCGAGGACATCCTCGCCCTCTTCGACGAGCTGCATCAGCAGGGGCGCACCGTCGTCGTCATCACCCATGAGCACGAGGTGGCCGACCGTGCCGCGTACGCCGTGAGCATCCGCGACGGCGAGCTGCAAGACCCGGACGGCGTGCTGGCTGCGGCGGCGATCGTCCCCGCGGCGGGCGCGCACGCGGCATCCGCTCCGTCCCCCACCGACCTGCCCGACCACCCCACCTCGATCGGAGACGAACGATGAACTGGGCGGAGACGCTGCGCACCGCGCTCGACGCGATCCGGCACCGCCGGATGCGCTCCGCGCTGACCGTGCTCGGCATCCTCATCGGGATCGCCGCGGTCATGCTGACGGTCGGCCTCGGACAGGGCGCGCAGCAGCAGGTCGCCGCGCAGATCAACTCTCTCGGCTCGAACCTGCTCGTCGTCACGCCCGGCTCCACGACGAGTGTCGGCGGAGTGCGCGGCGGTGCCGGCTCGGCGTCGACGCTCACCTCCGCCGATGCCGCGCTGCTCGCCAACACCACGGTCGCGCCCGACATCGGGGCCGTCGCGCCCGTGTCGACGACCTCGCAGCTGGCGGTTGCCGGAACGTCGACCTGGACCACCTCGATCGTCGGCACCACGCCGACGTGGCTGACGGTGCGCGCCCGGTCGGTGGTGTCGGGCCGGTTCTTCACGAACGACGATCTGAACAACCTCTCGCGCGTCGCCGTGATCGGGTCCACGACCGCGTCCGATCTGTTCGGGTTCCGTGATCCGGTCGGCCAGCAGGTGACGATCGCGAACATCCCGTTCACGATCATCGGCGAGCTGAACACGGCCGGATCGACCGTCGGCGGCGACCAGGACGATCAGCTGGTCGTGCCGTCGACCACGTGGGCGTCGATCTTCTCCAGCTCGGGCGGCTCGACGATCTCCTCCATCTATGTCGAGGCGGCGAGCACGCAGGCGCTGTCGGCGGCCTACCAGGAGACCGACAATGCGCTGCTGACCCAGCACGGGGTGACGGCCTCGAACGCGGACTTCCAGGTCGCGAGCCAGGCCTCGCTGCTGCAGACCGCGACCTCCACGACGCAGATCCTCACGATCCTCCTCGCGGGCATCGCGGCGATCTCGCTGCTGGTCGGCGGCATCGGCGTGATGAACATCATGCTCGTGTCGGTGACCGAGCGGGTGCGCGAGATCGGTCTGCGCAAGGCGCTGGGTGCGACCCCGCGAGCCATCCTGCGGCAGTTCCTCGTCGAGGCGAGCGTGCTCGGCCTCATCGGCGGGCTCCTGGGCATCGCGCTCGGCACGATCGGCGCGCTCACCCTTCCTGCGGTGCTCGGCCAGCCCGTGCTGCTCTCCCTGCCGGTCGCGCTGGGCGCCCTGCTGGTCTCTTTGATTATCGGAATCGTCGCGGGGGTCTACCCCGCGGGACGAGCGGCGCGCCTTGCGCCGATCGACGCGCTGAGGAGCGAATGACATGAGGTACTCCAAGACCGGTCTGCTGGCGGTTCTCGCCGGCGCCGCCATCGTGCTGTCGGCCTGCTCGGCCGCCGGCGCCACCGATTCGGGCAACGCCGCCCCCAACCCCGCTCCCTCGAGCAGCCGCGCGGCCCGCATCCCGGGCGTCAGCGGGCAGGTCGCGGCGCTGAACGGAAGCACGGCGCAGGTGCAGACGCGCACCGCGCAGACGGCGGTCACGTGGACGGGGTCGACCACCTTCGAGGTGCAGAAGAGCGCGGATGCCACGGCTCTCGCAACCGGCGACTGCGTCGTCGTCCGTGCGGATCAGAGTGGGTCCAGCGGGTCCGCCACGCCGGCGACGCAGGTCGCCGCGGCCTCGGTGGAGATCACCTCCAGCGGCGGGTCGACGTGCACCGCCGGGTTCGGTGGCGGCGCCGGCGGCGGAGCCGGACAGGGCGGGTCGGGCGGCCCCGCATCCGGATCGGGCAGTGCGACCCCGCGCGCCGGCGGCTTCGGTGGTTTCGGTGCGTTCGGACAGATCGCGTCGCTCTCGAACGGATCGTTCGTGGTGACCGAGGCGGCGCGGGGCGGCGGCTCGTCGACCCAGGTGACGGTGACGACATCCTCCTCGACGACCTACACCCAGCTGGCATCCGGGACCGCGAGCGATGTGGCGGTCGGCGTCTGCGTGACCGCGACCGGAACGAAGGATGACACCGGCGCCCTGACGGCGACATCGCTCACCGTCAGTCAGCCCGTCAACGGCACGTGCTCGAGCGGCTTCGGAGGTCGCTCCGGCTCCGGCTCCGGCTCCGGTTCGGGGTCCGGCTCCTCGGGCTCCTCCGGCTCGAACTCCTGACCTCGCCGTCGATGACACAGCCCGCCGGCCCGATCGCGCATCCCGCGCGTCGGATCCGGCGGGCCTGACGAGAAAGAACTCCCCATGTCTCCCACGCGACAGCGTCGACGTCTCACCTGGATCATCGGCAGTGCCGTCGGTGCCGTGATCGTGATCGTGGCCGCGGGCGGCGCGGTCGTGGCCGTGCAGGCCTCGACCGGCTCCGACCGCTATCGCACGGCGGCGGTGTCCACCGGTGCCGTGTCGCAGGTGCTCACCCTCACGGGCACGGTGCAGCGGCTCGGCGACACCTCGGTCGGTTTCGCGACGTCGGGCACCGTGACGAGCATCCCGGTGGCGGTGGGCCAGACGGTGACCGAGGGGCAGACCCTCGCCACGATCGACCCGGCGCCGCTCGAGTCGGCGCTGCTGGCCGCGCAGGCGCAGCTCGCCAACGACCAGGTGACGCTCGAGTCTGCGCAGTCGGGCACCGCGACGAGCGGCGCCTCGGGTGGTTCCGGCGGCACCACCGCGAGCGGATCGTCGTCGGGTTCCTCCGGCGGATCGGCGGCGGGCGGATCGTCGTCCGGATCGACGTCCGCGCTCACGGCGGCGATCACCGCGATGGATGCCGCGGTCAAGGCGGAGGGCGCAGCGTGCGCCGCGCTGCTCGCCCCGGCCGCGCCGCACCCGTCGAGCTCGCCGTCGCCGACCGATTCCCCGACCGCCACGCCCGCTCCCACCGACAGCCCGAGCCCGTCGGCCACGCCCACCGATTCCCCGACGCCCACCCCGAGCCCCTCGGCATCGCCCTCGGCCCCGACGCCGGCGGAGATCCAGCAGTGCACGACCGCCATCGCGAAGGCGAGCGCGGCGATCTCCCAGGCCGCCGCGACGATCGTGCAGGCGTCGAAGAGCGCCGGGACGTCCTCGACGTCCAGCCACGGCGCGACAGGCTCGACCACGTCGACCACGTCGACCACGTCCTCGACGTCGCAGGCCGCCGCGCAGGCGAGTCGCGTCGCGTCCGCCGCCGTCGCCGTGCTGCAGGATCAGTCGGCCGTCTCGACGGCGCAGGCCAACCTCGCCGATGCGACGCTCGTCGCCCCGGTCGGCGGCGTGGTCGCCAGCATCCCGTTCTCGGTCGGCGACACCGCCACCACCAGCGAGGCGGTCATCATCTCGGCGGCGGGCGACGCCGACATCACCGTCGACGTGCCGATCTCCGACATGTCGCTCGTGAAGTCGGGTCTCGCCGCGCAGGTCACGCCCGACGGTGCCCAGGCGGCCCTCACGGGCAGCGTCGCGACCGTGAGCCTTCTCCCCGTCTCGTCCACGGCCTCCACGCCGTCCTATCCCGCCGTCGTGACGGTCGCCAACCCTCCGATCGCGCTGGCGACCGGATCCCAGGCGGTCGTCGCGCTGACCGTGGCATCCGCCACCAACGCGCTGCGGGTGCCGACGTCGGCGCTGAGCGGTCTGGCCGGCAACGCGGCCTCGGCGATCGTGCTCAGCGGATCCGACTCGACCTCGTCGGTATCGGTGCAGGTCGGCGCCGTGGGTGACGGCTGGGCGCAGATCGTCAGCGGGCTGCAGATCGGACAGCAGGTCGTCCTCGCCGACAACCAGGCGACGCTGCCCAGCAACTCGAGCACCTCGACCGGCCGTTTCGGTTCGGGCGGCGGATTCGGCGGCGGCTCGTTCACGGGCGGAACCCGCACGGGCGGCACCACGGGCGGCACCACCGGCGGATCGTCCTCGCGCACCGGCGGCTGAGCCGCGCTGACGGATTCCACACATGCCGGCGACCCTAGGATTGTCGGCATGTGTGGAATCGTCGGTTATGTCGGCCCGCGGCCGAGCCAGGACATCCTGATCGCGGGTCTCGCCCGCCTCGAATACCGCGGCTACGACTCCGCCGGCGTCGCCGTGATCGGTGAGGACGGCACACTCGGCATGCGCAAGCGGGCCGGCAAGCTCAGCGTGCTGCGCGACGACCTCACCGCTCATGCGCTGCCCGACGGCACGACCGGCATCGGCCACACCCGGTGGGCGACCCACGGCGGCCCGACCGACGCGAACGCACACCCGCATCTCGCCGACGACGACAAGCTCGCCGTCATCCACAACGGCATCATCGAGAACTTCGCCGCCCTCAAGGCCGACCTCCTCTCCGACGGCTACACGTTCCGCAGCGAGACGGACACCGAGGTCGCCGCGGTGCTGCTCGGCCGCGAATACCGCGCCACCGGCGACCTCGTCGAGGCGTTCCGCGCGACGGTCGCCAAGCTCGACGGCGCCTTCACCCTCCTCGCGATGCACCAGGACCAGCCCGGGCTCGTCGTCGGCGCCCGCCGCAACTCCCCGCTCGTCATCGGACTCGGCGAGGGCGAGAACTTCCTCGGGTCGGATGTCGCGGCCTTCGTCGAGCACACCCGCCACGCCCTCGCGATCGGCCAGGACGAGATCGTCGCGATCACGCCCGAGGGCGTCACTGTCACCGACTTCCACGGCGAGCCGGTCGAGGTGGAGCCGTTCGAGGTCACCTGGGACGCCTCGGCCGCCGAGAAGGGCGGCTGGTCGTCGTTCATGGCCAAGGAGGTCTCCGAGGAGCCGGAGGCCGTCGCCAACACGCTCCGCGGCCGCATCCGTCACGGCGCGGTGGAGATCCCCGAGCTCGACGGTCTCGATGAGCTGTTCGCCTCGGTGTCGCGCATCGTCGTGATCGCCTGCGGCACGGCCGCCTACGCCGGGCAGGTCGGCAAGTACGCGCTCGAGAAGTGGGCGAACGTGCCGGTCGAAGTCGAGCTGTCGCACGAGTTCCGCTACCGCGACCCGGTGCTCGACGCGAACACGCTCGTCGTCTCGATCAGCCAGTCCGGCGAGACGATGGACACCCTCATGGCGGTCAAGTACGCCCGCGAGCGCGGGGCGAAGACCCTGTCGATCTGCAACACGCAGGGCGCGACGATCCCGCGCGAGTCCGACGCGATCGTCTACACGCACGCCGGCCCCGAGGTCGCCGTCGCCTCGACGAAGGCGTTCACCGCCCAGATCACGGCCCTCTACCTGCTGGCCCTCCACGTCGCGCGCGTGCGCGGGTCGCTCTCGCCGACCGAGATCGCCCAGCACGTCCTCGAGCTCGAGGCGATCCCCGAGAAGATCCAGCGGGTGCTCGACCGTGAGCACGACCGCACCACGCAGCTCGCGCGCTGGATGGCCGACACCCGTTCGGTGCTGTTCCTCGGCCGCAACGTCGGCTACCCGATCGCCCTGGAAGGCGCTCTCAAGCTCAAGGAGATCTCCTACATCCACGCGGAGGGCTTCGCCGCCGGCGAGCTCAAGCACGGCCCGATCGCGCTCATCGAGCCCGGCCAGCCCGTGTTCGTGCTGGTGCCCTCCCCGCGCGGCTCGTCGGTCATCCACGACAAGGTGGTCTCCAACATCCAGGAGATCCGCGCCCGCGGTGCCCGGGTCATCGTCATCGCCGAAGAAGGGGATGCCGCGGTCCTCCCGTTCGCCGACGAGGTGCTGCACATCCCGCTGGCGGGTCCGCTGTTCGAGCCGCTGCTCGCCGTGGTCCCGCTCCACATCTTCGCGATGGGGCTCGCGAGCGCCAAGGGACTGGACGTCGACCAGCCGCGCAACCTCGCGAAGTCCGTCACGGTCGAGTGAGCGCGAGGCGCGGGGGATGATCGTGGGGATCGGCGTCGACCTGGTCGACGTGCCGCGGTTCGAGGCATCCCTCTCGCGCACCCCGCGGCTGCTCGAGCGGCTCTTCTCGCCCGCCGAGCGGGCGTTGAAGCCGCGTTCGCTCGCGGCACGGTACGCCGCGAAGGAGGCGCTGATCAAGGCGCTCGGCGGCTCGGACGGGGTGCACTGGACCGAGATCGAGGTGGCGTCGGAGACCTCCGGCAAACCCGTGTTCGCGCTCACCGGCGGCACCGCGCAGACGGTGGCCGCACGCGGCATCACCGCGGTGCACCTGTCGATGTCGCACGACGCGGGACTCGCGACCGCGTACGTGGTCGCGGAGGGCCGGGGAGAGCCGGGGGAGGGGGCATCATGACGCTGCCGGCGGGAACCATGCGCGAGGCGGTGATCGACACCGAGGCGATCGCCGACAATGTGAGGGCGTTCCGGCGCCGCACCGGCGTCGACGTGATCGCGGTCGTGAAGGCCGACGGCTACGGTCACGGCGCCGTCCGCGCCGCCCAGGGCGCGCTCGACGGCGGGGCGACCCGTCTCGGCGTCGTCGACGTCGACGAGGCGCTCGCCCTGCGTCGCGGTGGCATCGATGCGCCGCTCATGGCGTGGCTGCACGCCCCGGGACTGTCGTTCGGCCGCGCGGTCGAGGCGCACATCGAGCTCGGCATCTCCGACCTCGACCAGCTGAACCGGGCCGCGGCCGCCGCGACCGGCGACAGGCCCGCGCGCCTGCACCTGAAGGTCGAGACCGGACTCGCCCGCAACGGCATCCCGCCCGAGGCGCAGCGCAGCGTCTTCGCCGAGGCCGCGCGTCTCGAGCGCATCGGGCGCGTGCACGTCGTCGGCATCTTCAGCCACCTCTCCAACACGTCGCCCGATGACGACCGCGACGCCATCGCGCGGTTCGACGAGTCGCTCGCGGTGGCCGCGGCATCCGGTCTCACCCCCCGCGTGCGCCACCTCGCGGCCACGCAGGCGGCCATCGACCTGCCTGAGTCGCGCTATGACGCGGTGCGCATCGGGCTCGGCATCTACGGGCTCTCGCCCTTCAGCTACCGCTCGCCCGCCGAGCTGGGGCTGCGGCCCGCGATGACGCTGCGCGCCGCGATCGCGGCCGTGCGGCGGGTGCCGGCGGGCCACGGGGTCTCCTACGGCTACACCTACCGCACCGACCGCGAGACGACCCTCGCCCTCGTGCCCCTCGGCTACGCCGACGGGGTGCCGCGGCAGGCGAGCGGCGTCGGCCCCGTCGTCATCGGCGACCGCCGTTTCCCGGTGGCCGGTCGCATCGCGATGGACCAGTTCGTCGTGGATGTCGGCGACCACCCGGTCGCGGTGGGCGACGAGGCGGTGCTGTTCGGCGATCCGACCTACGGCGCCCCGCTCGCCGACGACTGGGCGCAGGCCGCCGGCACCATCAACTACGAGGTCGTGACCCGCATCGGCCCGCGCGTGCCACGGCGGACGGCGACGCGATGAGCGTTCCCGACGCGCTCCTGGGTGCGCGCCGCATCGAGGCGCCCGCCGACATGGAGGCGCTCGGCCGCGCGCTCGGAGAGGCGCTGCGCCCCGGCGACGTGGTCGTGCTCACCGGCCCCCTCGGCGCCGGCAAGACGACCCTCACCCGCGGGATCGGCGCAGGCCTCGGCGTGCGCGGCCCGGTGCAGTCGCCGACCTTCGTCGTCGCCCGCACGCACCCCTCGCTCGTGGGCGGCGCGCCCCTCGTGCACGTCGACGCGTACCGCCTCGGCTCGGCCGCCGAGCTCGACGACCTCGACCTCGACCTCGGCTCGTCGGTGACGATCGTGGAATGGGGTCGCGGGATGGTCGAGGCCCTCACGGACGCCTGGTGGGAGGTCGAGATCGAGCGTCCGACCGGCGGCCGCGGCGCCGACACGATGTGCGGCGACGCGTCGCGGCGCACCGACGAGCTCGACGCCGACGCCCCGCGGACTGTGACGATCTCCCGCCGTCCCTGATCGCGGCACGCGCCCGGCCGGGCCCGGCCGGGCGATCGGCCGCGATCCCCGGGACGTGCCGGTGGCGGCATACCCTAGAGAGGTGATCCTCGGCATCGACACCTCGCTCGGCACGGCCGTCGCCGTCGTCGACGCCGACGGGGTGGTGCGCTCCGAGGCGACGAGTGCGAATCCGCTCGGCCATGCCGAGGTGATCGGCGATCTGCTCGCCGCAGCGCTGGCCGCGGCATCCGTCACCGCCGCGATCGGCGCGCAGGTCGACGCGCCTGCGCCGACCGCCCTCACGCAGGTCGTCGCCGGCATGGGACCGGGGCCCTTCACCGGCCTGCGCATCGGCATCGCCGCCGCGCGCACGTTCGCGCTGGCCCGCGACCTTCCCGTGATCGCGGTTCCGAGTCACGACGCGGTCGCCCTGTCGATCCTGCTGCGCGCCGCGATCGCAGGCGACGATGCCGGCCGCTTCGCCGTCGTCACCGACGCGCGCCGCCGCGAGTTCGCCTACTCGGTCTACGAGGGACTCGACGACGACGGGCTGCCGGTGCGGATCGGCGACGCGGCACTCGCGCCGCGCGCCGACCTCGACGCTGCCCTCGCCGAGCGGGGCGCGCGACGCGAGGATGCGGCATCCATCCCGGCGGCGCTGCTCGCGCTCGCCGGCGCCCGGGCGGTCGCCGCGTCGCGCGTGCTCACGCGCGACGAGCCGCTCTACCTGCGCTCTCCCGACGTGACCCTGCCGGGCGCCCCGAAGCGGGTGACGGCGTGATCCGCGACGCGACCCTCGACGACCTCGCCGCCATCATGGCCCTCGAGCACGCGGCGTTCCCCACCGACGCGTGGAGCGAGCCGATGATGCGCGAGGAGCTGCGCTCGCCGCACGGGCGCTACTACGTCGTCGAGCAGGCCGGCCGTCTGATCGGCTATGCGGGGCTGCGCGCCCCGTGGGGCGGGCGCGACGGCGACGTCCAGACCATCGCGCTCGAGAGCGCGGCGCGGGGGCGGGGTCAGGGGCGAGCGCTGCTGCGGCACCTGCTCGCGGAGGCCGCCGCGCGGGGCGTCGCCGAGGTGTTCCTCGAGGTGCGCGACGACAATCCGGTCGCGCAGGCGCTGTACCGCTCCGAGGGGTTCGTCGAGGTCGGCCGGCGCCCCCGCTACTACCAGCCCGACGACGTCGATGCGATCGTGATGAGCCTGGATGTCGCGGCCTGGCGCGGCGCCGCAGAGGACACGGCCGCCGCACAGAGCCCCGCCGCCGGTGAGGGCCCCGCCGATACCGCCCGGGGAGCGTGGTGCACGTGAACCGTGACCAGCCCCTCGTGCTCGGCATCGAGACGAGCTGCGACGAGACCGGCATCGGCATCGTGCGCGGCCGCACCCTGCTGAGCAACACGATCGCGAGCTCGATGGCCGAGCACGCCCGCTATGGCGGCGTCGTGCCCGAGGTCGCGGCCCGCGCCCACCTCGAGGCGCTGCAGCCCTCGATCGCCGCCGCGCTCGCCGAGGCGGGCGTGACGCTCGCCGAGCTCGACGCGGTCGCCGTCACGAGCGGCCCGGGCCTCGCGGGTGCGCTGATGGTCGGCATCGGGGCCGCGAAGGGGCTCGCGACCGGGCTCGGCGTGCCGCTGTACGCCGTGAACCACCTGGTCGGGCACATCGCCGCCGACATCCTCGCCGAAGACGCGGCCCCGCTGGAGTACCCGACGGTCGCGCTGCTGGTCAGCGGTGGGCACACCTCGCTGCTGCTCGTGCGCGACCTCACGAGCGACGTCGAGCTTCTCGGCGAGACGATGGACGACGCGGCCGGCGAGGCGTTCGACAAGATCGCCCGCATCCTCGGGCTGCCCTACCCCGGCGGTCCCGAGATCGACAGGGCCGCGGCATCCGGAGACCCGGACGCCATCCGCTTCCCGCGCGGGCTGGCGCGGGCGTCCGATCTGCACGAGCACCGCTACGACTTCTCGTTCTCGGGGCTGAAGACGGCCGTCGCGCGCTATGTCGAGCAGCAGGGAGCGGATGCCTCGGTGCCCGACATCGCGGCATCCTTCCGCGAAGCGGTGGTCGATGTCCTCGTGACGAAGGCCCTCGACGCCTGCGCCCGGTTCGACGTGCCCCGGCTCCTGCTCGGCGGCGGGGTGATCGCCAACCGGCGACTGCGCGAGGTCGCGACGGCGCGGGCCGAGGCTGCCGGGGTCACCGTGCGCATCCCCCCGCTCAGCCTCTGCACTGACAACGGCGCGATGATCGCGGCGCTGGCCGCCGAGCTCATCGCCTCGGGCCGCGCACCCTCGACCCTCGCTTTCGGCGCGGACTCGACGCTGCCGGTGACCGAGATCCAGGTGGCCGAGGGGGTGCCCGCGTGAGCGGCGAGCGCGCGGGGGCCCCGGAGGACCGGTCCGCCGCGACGGCCGGCGGGGCGTGGCCGCTCCCGGCACACGGTGCCGACGCGGTCGAACCGCCCTCGCCCGATGTGGTGACACCGCCGGCGAGTGCGGCGCTTCCAGGCGCTCACCGTGGCGGCTTCTCGCGCGAGCTCACGGCGCCCGTCGATGTCGCCGCCCTGCAGCCCGTGCACGAGCAGACGGTCTTCGACGTGCCGGCGCCGGCGCCGGCGGTGCGTCATCCGGTGCCGCTGTCGGCGCTCGGCCTGGGCACCGCGATCATCGCGCTCGGCGCCTCTCTGGTCGTCGGATGGATGCTGCCGCTCGGCGTGCTCGCGGTCGGATTCGGCATCGCGGCCCGGCGGCGTCCGTCCCCGGGACGTGCGATGGCGATCTGGGCGATCGCGCTCGGCGCCGGGTCGATCCTCTACAGTGCGGCGTGGCTGACCTGGGCGGTCGTCGCCTCCGGCTCGCTCGGCTGACGGTCCCTCGCCGAGGGTCCCCTCGCCCGCCGACGTCGCGACCGGCGCCCGCGGCTCAGTCGTCGACGCGGTCGGCGAGCAGCGCCACCCGCCGGTCGCCGATGCGGGTGACGAACAGAGTGGCCGATTCATCGCCTCGCAGCGCGAGCGCGCGACGCAGCGCTGCCGGGTCGACGTCGACGCCCCGCTTCTTGATCTCGAGGCGGCCGATGCCGCGGGCGCGCAGCGCCTTCGCGAGCGGTTTCGTCGCGACGGGGAGCTCGTCCCGCACGCGGAAGCTCTGCACGAACGGGCTCGTGAGCGCGGCGTCCGAGGTCAGATAGGCGATGTGCGGGTCGATCGTGCCCGCCTCCAGCGCCCGCGCGACGTCGCCGATGAGGCGCGCGCGGATCACCGCCCCCTCGGGTTCGTGCAGGTAGGCGCCGACCGGGCGTGCGTCGACGTCGGGAGCGTCCCCGGCCGCCGTGATCTCGTGCACGCGCTCCCCGCGGATCACGAGTGCCGCCCGGCGCACGCCGTCGCGGGCGAGCGCGCCGGTGAAGAGCACGAGCTCGACGGTCGATCCGTCCACCGAGATCCACTGCGCCTCCGCATCCGCGGGGATCTCGGCCCGATCGAACGCGGGCCCGAGCTTGATGCCCGCGCTCGTGCGCGCCGCGAGCGGGAACACCCACTCCAGCGAGGGGGTGTACTCGGATGCCGCGACCCGCGCCTGCGCGTCGTGACCGGCGACGCGGCGGGCCGGGTCGAGCCACACGGCGTCCATGCCGCCGAGGTCCACGTCTTCGGCGCGGGCGTGACGCACCTCGACGGCATCGCCGAACGGGGCGAGGTTGTACGCGGCGACCGCGGCGGTGACCTCGTCGGCGTCGACGGCGAGGACCGACATCCCGAGCCCGGCGAAGCCGAGGCTGTCGCCGCCGATGCCGCAGCCGAGGTCCGCGACGCGCCCGATGCCGGCGTCGCGGAATCGGGCGGCATGGCGGGCGGCGACGACCGGGCGTGTCGACTGCTCCAGGCCCGCGCGGGTGAAGAGCATGCCGGCGGCGAGTTCGCCGAACTTGGCGGCGCCCCGGGCGCGCAGGTGCGCCTGCGAGACGAGCGCGGTCACGGTGTCGGGGTCGAGGCCCTCGGTCCGCAGGCGACTCACCGCGCGGGCGGTGTCGTCGGTCGTGGCGAGGGGTCCCAGCTCGTCGAGCCGGCGCAGCCCCTCGGGGGTGAGCACGGCGCGCAGCTGGTCCATCCGCATCCCGCCAGCCTAGGCCGGAGCGTCCCGCGACGAGCGCGACGGCGTATGACGTCTTCTGGCACTCGCGTTGCATGAGTGCCAGCACTTGCCTACACTGGCGTTAGCACTCTCGGTATGTGGGTGCTAACGAGTCTTCCGTCCAAGAAAGAGGTACACCGTGTCGGTTTCCATCAAGCCGCTCGAGGACCGCATCGTCATCCAGCAGGTCGAGGCCGAGCAGACCACGGCCAGCGGGCTCGTCATCCCCGACACCGCCAAGGAGAAGCCCCAGGAGGGCCAGGTCGTGGCTGTGGGCCCGGGTCGCATCGACGACAACGGCAACCGCATCCCGCTCGACGTCGCCGTCGGCGACCGCGTGATCTACAGCAAGTACGGCGGCACCGAGGTCAAGTTCGGCGCCGACGA
>NZ_MKSL01000035.1:117396-168723 GCF_001897265.1 Microbacterium sp. 71-23 | reverse complement strand
TAGGGTGGATCGGTGACCCCCGAGAGCCCCGCCGACGCCGCCCGCCGCAACACCGTGGGCGGCCTCTACGCGGCCGCGGCCTACCTCATGTGGGGCTTCCTGCCGCTGTACTTCGCGGCGCTCGCGCCGGCGTCGGCGTGGGAGGTCGTCGGCTGGCGCATCGTCTTCTCGCTGGTCTTCTGCGCGCTGCTCATCCTCGTCACGCGGTCGTGGGGTCGCATCGTCGCGATCGCCCGCCAGCCGCGTCTGCTCGCCCTCACCGCCCTCGCGGGTCTGCTGATCTTCGTGAACTGGCAGGTGTTCCTGATCGGCACCCTCAGCCACCACATCATCGAGACGAGCCTGGGCTATTTCATCAACCCGATCGTGACGGTGCTGCTCGGCGTCATCGTGCTGCGCGAGCGGCTGCGTCCGGTGCAGTGGGCGGCGATCGGTCTGGCGGTCGTGGCCGTCGGCGTGATCGTCGCCGGCTACGGCGAGTTCCCCTGGATCGCCGTGACGCTCGCGCTGTCCTTCGGCGTCTACGGCCTCGTGAAGAAGCGCATCGGCCCGAGCGTCGACGCCGTCAGCGGACTCACCTTCGAGTCGCTCTGGCTCGTGCCGATCGCCGTCGTCGAGCTCGCGATCGTGTCCGCGACGTCGGGTCTGACGATCGGCACGGCGGGCGTCGGTCACACCCTCCTCCTCGTCTCGGCGGGCATCGTCACGGCCGTGCCGCTGCTCCTGTTCGCCGCCGGCACCCGTCGTGCGACCCTCACTCTCGTCGGCCTCCTGCAGTTCATCGCGCCGATCCTGCAGTTCCTCACCGGGTGGCTGCTCATGGGCGAGCAGATGACGACGCAGCGCTGGGTCGGGTTCGGCATCGTGTGGCTCGCGCTCGCCGTGCTCTCGGTCGACTCCGTCGTCGCCGGGCGCCGTTCGCGGCGCGCTCGCGGCGCCTCGGACGTCGCCGAGCTCACCTGAACGGCGGCACACCGCAGACGAGCGGATGCCGCATCCCCGCGGCTCTTCACCGACGAGATCGTGCCTCTCACACGCCTTTCATAACGATTTCGTCGCGGAAAGATCACGTCTTCATGAGTGAAACATGTTCGTGACACAACGGGGATACGTTTTCGCGCAAGCGGACGCGGGGGAGAGGCTCCCGTGCGCCGCGCCCACACGAAAGGACAGAGCCACCATGGTTCATCCCAAGAAGGCCCTCGTGGCGGCTGCGGCCCTCGCGGGTGCCGCGACGCTCGTGCTGGCGGGGTGCTCGAGCTCGAGCACGCCGACCTCCAGCGCGAGCGCCTCGGCCTCCACGCACGCCGACCCCGCTGCGGCGTGCAAGCCGGGCACCCCGAGCACCGGCCCCCTGAAGATCGCGACGATCCTGCCCCAGACGGGTTCGCTGGCGTACCTCAACCCGCCCGCCGAGGCCGGCTACGGCCTGGCCGTGCAGGACATCAACGCCGCCGGTGGCGTGCTCGGCCAGCCTGTCCAGGTCGGCCCGATCACCGACTCGGGCGCGTCGAGCGACCTCTCCGTCTCGACCGCTTCGGCCGCCCAGATCGCCAGCTCCGACGCGCAGGTCGTGCTCGGTGCCGAGTCGTCCAGCGTCACGCTGAACTTCGTCGACACCATCACCTCCAAGTGCAAGGTGCAGCTCTCGCCCGCGAACACCGCGACGGCGCTGTCCGGCTACTCGAGCTACTACTTCCGCACCGCACCGCCGGACACCGTGCAGGGCTCGGCGCTGGGCAACCTGATCGTCGGCGACGGCGTGCAGAAGCTCGGCTTCCTCGTCTTCAACGACGCGTACGGCACCGGCCTGCGTGACGTCGTCGAGGACACCGTCACCAAGGCGGGCGGCTCGATCGTCTACGGCGCCAAGGGCAAGGGTCAGGAGTTCGCTCCCGGTCAGACGACCTTCTCGTCGGAGGTCTCGGCGGTTCTGGCCGCCAAGCCCGACGCGATCGCCATCCTCGCCTTCGACGAGACCAAGTCGATCGTCCCCGAGCTCAAGGCTCAGGGCTGGGACATGTCGAAGGTCTACATGGTCGACGGCAACACGGCTGACTACAGCACCACCTTCGCGGCCGACACCCTGACGGGTGCGCAGGGCACGATCCCCGGTGCTCAGCCCGACGCCACCTTCAAGCAGCGTCTCGTGGACTTCTACAAGACCTCGGCGAACGCCGACCTGAAGGACTTCTCCTACGCTCCCGAGTCCTACGACGCGATCGTGCTCGCCGCGCTCGCTGCCGACAAGGGCAAGGGCACCGACGGCCCCACGATCCAGGCGAACCTCGCCGCGGTCTCGGGTGTCAACGGTGGCGAGAAGTGCGCCGACTACGCCTCGTGCCTCGCCCTGCTGAACTCCGGCAAGGACATCCAGTACACGGGCAAGGCGGGCATCGGCCCGTTCAACTCCGAGAACGACCCGTCGAGCGCCTTCATCGGCATCTACAAGTTCGACGCGACCAACGTCCCGGTGTTCCAGAAGTCGATCCAGGGTTCGACCAACTGATCTCCTGATCACAGCGAAGGGGCGGGTGCGCGAGCACCCGCCCCTTTCGTGTGCCCGCCGTCGCCGCGCCACGCTTGACACGCGGAGCTCTGCATGATTGGTTAGTTACTCAAGTAATGAACCATGTGAGCACGTCGGGAGGGCCGTTACCGGATGGATGAGACGCGCCCGATCTTCGTGCAGGTCGCCGAGCAGATCGAGAACCAGATCCTCGCCGGCCTGCTCGCGGAGGACGCGCAGATCCCGTCGACGAACGAGCTCGCCGGGTTCCTTCGCATCAATCCGGCCACCGCGCTCAAAGGAGTGAACATGCTCGTCGACGCCGGGATCGTGGAGAAGCGTCGCGGGATCGGGATGTTCGTGACGAGTGGAGCCCGCGAACGGGTCGCGGGCCGTCGGCGGAGATCGTTCGCCGACGAATTCGTGCGTCCCCTGATCGTCGAGGCCTCGACACTCGGCATTGAGGCCGACCAGCTCATCGACCTGGTGCGCGCCGAGTGCGCCGCCGCCGCGAACACCGACGTAAGGATCGCCTCATGACCGCCGCAGTCGCCCGCACCCGCGGGCTGGTGAAGCGCTACGGAAAGCTCGCGGCGATCGACGGCGTCGACGTCGAGTTCGCCGAGAATCGCATCTACGGCCTCCTCGGCCGCAACGGCGCCGGCAAGACGACGCTCATGCAACTGCTCACGGGGCAGATCTTCGCCGACGGCGGCTCGGTCGAGGTCTTCGGCCGCTCGCCGGTCGAACGCGGCGACGTCCTGCGTCGCCTGTGCTTCATCGCCGAATCGCAGCGGTACCCCGAGGGCTTCACGCCGGCGCATGTCTTCTCTGTCGCTCCCTGGTACTTCGAGAACTGGGACGCGGACTTCGCGAGCCGCCTCATCGCCGATTTCGCGCTTCCCCTCCGCCGGCCCATCAAGAAGCTGTCGCGGGGGCAGCTGTCCGCCGTCGGCGTCGTCGTCGGGCTGGCCTCCCGTGCCGACCTGACGTTCTTCGACGAGCCGTATCTGGGTCTCGACGCCGTGGCGCGACAGATCTTCTACGACCGGCTGCTGACGGACTACGCCGAGCACCCGCGAACCGTCGTGCTCTCCACCCATCTGATCGACGAGGTCGCCGGCATGCTCGAACACGTCGTCCTCATCGATCGCGGGCGCATCCTGCTCGACCAGGACGCGGATGAGCTGCGCGGCTCCGCAACGGCGGTGGCGGGGCCGGCTGCCGCGGTCGACGCGTTCGCCGCCGACTACACGATCATCGGACGGGAGCGTCTCGGCGGGCTCGCGTCGGTCACGATCGACGGCCGCCTCGACGCGGCCGCGCGAGCCCGTGCCGCGCACTCCGGCCTCGAGCTCGCCCCGGTGTCGCTCCAGCAGCTCGTCGTGCACCTCACCGGAGACGATCTCGCGAGCCCCGACGCCCCGAACCGGAGGGAAGCCGCATGAACGCGCTCACCGTCGTCGGATCGGCGCTGCCTCGCGCCGGTCGCATGCGGCGCAATCCGATCTGGCGCACCGTACGTCTGCACGCCGTGAACCCCGCCGTGTTCTTCGGCATGCCATGGGTCATCGCGGGCAGCGCCTGGGTGGTCTCGATGGTCGTCGGCCTGATCATCCGGAGCGTGGCCGGTGGGATCGACATCGAGGGGATGCGCTACAGCTGGGCCGTGCTGTCGCCCCAGTGGTACCTGGTGGTGGTCGGGGTGCAGGCCGTCGGGCTCACGTTCTCCTTCGCACTCGGCATCGGCTCGACCCGGCGGGACTACTGGATGGGCACCCTCGTCATGTTCGTGCTCGTGTCCGCGGAGATGGCGGCGCTCACGGCCGCACTCGTACAGGTCGAGAAGGCGACGGGCGGCTGGTGGCTCGGCGTCCACATGTTCGACGCGCTCTGGTACGGGCAGAACGGCTGGCTGACCGACTTCTACACGACCTTCGCGCTCCAGCTCCTCGTCCTGTCGGTCGGCGCCGGTGCGACGACCGTCTACATGCGCTGGCGCATCCCGGGGATGATGGTGCTTGCGTTCGGCGCGACGGCGGCGCTGCTCGTGGCCGGAACGGTCGTCACCCTCCTGCAGGGCTGGGCCGAGCTGTTCGGCTGGCTCGCCGCGATCGGGATCGTCGGGCAGTTCACCCTTCTGCTGGGTCTTGCCCTCGCCTGCGCGTTCGGCGGCTATCTGGTGATCCGCCGCGCGACCCCGCGCTGAGTCGACTCGCCTACTTGCCGGCGGCCTCGACATCGGTGGCGAGGGTGCCGAGGTACAGCTCGATCACCTTCGGGTCCTTCGCGAGCTCACGACCCGTCCCCTCATAGGCGTTGCGGCCCTGATCGAGCACGTAGCCGCGGTCGCAGATCTGCAGGCAGCGGCGGGCGTTCTGCTCGACCATGATGATCGTGACGCCCGTCTTGTTGATCTCGCGGGTGCGGATGAACGTCTCGTCCTGACGCACCGGCGACAGCCCGGCGCTCGGCTCGTCGAGCAGAAGCACCTTCGGGTTCATCATGAGCGCCCGGGCCATGGCGACCGACTGGCGCTCACCGCCCGAGAGCGACCCGGCGCGCTGCTTGCGGCGCTCGCCGAGCACCGGGAAGAGCTCCCAGATCTCGGCCACGCGCTTCGCGAACTGCTTCGGGCGCAGGAACATGCCCATCTGCATGTTCTCCTCGATCGTGAGCGAGGGGAACACGTTGTTCGTCTGCGGCACGAACCCGATGCCGGCCTGCACGAGCTGATTGGCCTTGTTGTTGGTAATGTCGCGACCCTCGAGGGTCACCGAGCCGCTGCGCACGTTCACAAGTCCGAACAGCGCCTTCAGCAGGGTCGACTTGCCGGCGCCGTTCGGGCCGATGATGCCGATCAGCTCGCCCTGGTAGGCCTCGAGGGTGCATCCGTTGAGGATGTTCACCCCCGGCAGGTAGCCGGCGATGAGGTTGTCCGCCTTGACGACGGGGGTGGCGGTGGTCTCGCTCATCGCGACTCCTCCTCGGCCTCGGCCTCGGCTTCGGCGGCCTGCTCGATCTGTTCGATGAGTCCGGTCGTGAGCGCGTCGTCGTCGCCCAGGTCCGTGTCGTGGTGGGCGCCGAGGTAGGCGTCGATCACGGCGGGGTTCTTCATGACCTTGTCGGGCGCGCCCTCGGCGACGACCTCGCCCTGGGCCATGACGACGACCCAGTCGGAGATGTGGCGCACCATGTGCATGTCGTGCTCGACGAACAGCACCGTTGTGCCGTCCTCACGCAGCGCCTGGATGTGCTCGAGCAGACTCTGGGTGAGTGCGGGATTCACGCCCGCCATCGGCTCGTCGAGCATGATCATCTGCGGGTCGCTCATCAGCGCCCGCGCCATCTCGAGCAGCTTCTTCTGCCCGCCCGAGAGGCTGCCGGCCATGTCGTCGCGCTTCGCGTCGAGCTTGAAGCGGGAGAGCAGCTCGTCGGCCTTGGCGATGTTCGCCTTCTCGGCCTTCGACCACAGCGCCGGGATGAGCCCGACGGCGAGGTTCTCGCCGGGGTTGCCCTTCGCGCCGATCAGCATGTTCTCCAGCACCGTCATGCGCGAGAGCGCCTTGGTGAGCTGGAAGGTGCGCACCATGCCGGCACGGGCGACCTTGGATGCCGCGGTGTTGCCGAGGGTGCGGCCGTCGAACGACCAGCGGGCCGCGGCATCCGAGGACGGGCCTCCGATGAGCCGCTTGGCGCTGGAGGGGCGGTCGAACCCGGTGATCAGGTTGAAGAACGTCGTCTTGCCCGCGCCGTTCGGACCGATGAGGGCCGTAATGGCGCCGCGCTGCACCTCGAGGTGGTCGACGTTGACGGCGGTCATGCCGCCGAATCGGCGCACGATGTTGTCGACGACGAGGATCGGGTCGGGCTTCGTGGCGCCGGGGGTCTCCTCGACGCCGCCGAGCTGCGTGCGGATCGCGGTGGTGACGGGGCCGAGGTCAGGCATTGAAGCTCAACTCCTTCTTCTTTCCGAGGATGCCCTGTGGTCTGAAGATCACGATGAGCATGAGCGCGACGCCGATGAACACCCACGACAGCGCCTGCGTCTGCTGCGTGTTGAGGATGGAGGTCGGGATGAACTCGCCCATGATCTGCACGATCGCGATGCGCACGACGAAGAAGATGATCGCGCCGAGCAGCGGACCGAAGATCGTCGCGGCGCCGCCGAGCAGCATGATCGTCCACAGGTTGAATGTGAGGGTGCGGCTGAAGCCGTCGGGCTGCACGGAGGCGGGGAGCACGGTCAGGATGCCGCCGAGCCCGCCGAGCACACCGCCGATGATGAGCGCCTGCATCTTGTAGGCGTAGGAGCTCTTGCCGAGGCTGCGCACGGCGTCCTCGTCCTCGCGGATGCCCTTGAGCACGCGACCCCACGGGCTGCGCATCGCGAGCCAGGTGAGCGCGAGCAGCACGGCGACGAGGCCCCAGGAGACGATGCGCGTCCACCAGTCGTTGCCCGACCCCGGGTCGGTGTTCGGGTAGGTGAACCACAGGATGGTGGTCGACCCGGTGCCCAGCGGAGACAGGTCGGTGAACGGCCCGCGGTAGGTGGGTCCGACGAGGCCCGTCGAGCCGCCCGTGATGGGCGCGAGCGCAGCGAGGCGGCCCACCATGCGCACGATCTCGGCCGCGCAGATCGTGACGATGGCGAGGTAGTCGCCGCGCAGTCTCAGCGTCGGGATGCCGAGGATCGCCGCGAACGCGACGCACGCGAGGATCGAGACGAGCACGGCGAGCCAGAACCCGCCGCCGTAGATGATCGTCAGCGCGAACCCGTAGGCGCCGAGGAGCATGAAGCCCGCCTGGCCCATGTTCATGAGACCGGTGAAGCCGAAGTGGATGTTGAGACCGATCGCCGCGATGACGTACGCCGCGGTGACCGGCGCGATCGCGTTCTCGGTGAGCTGCTGCAGCAGGGAAACCCAGAAGTCCATCAGAACCCTCCTTAGCCGATCCGCTCGCGGCGGCCGAAGATGCCCTGCGGCCGGAACAGCAGGATGATGATGAGCAGCGCCAGGGCGGTCGCGTACTTCAGGTCGCCGGGCAGCCAGATGTTGGTCAGCTCGACGATGAGGCCGATGACCATGGCACCCGCGAAGGCGCCGAACGCGGTGCCGAGTCCGCCGAGGGTGACAGCGGCGAACAGGAGGAGCAGCAGCTGGCCGCCGGTCTGCCAGTTCACGCCGTTGAGCACGAGGCCGAGCAGCACGCCCGCGAGACCCGCGAGTCCGGATCCCATGATCCACACGCCCCGGATGACGCGGTCGACGTCGATGCCCGACGCCGACGCCAGCGCCGGGTTGTCGGACACCGCGCGGGTCGCGCGGCCGAAGCGGGTGTACATGAGGCCGAGCCCGACCGCGGCGATCGCGACGATCGCGATGCCCATCGACACGTAGGACTGGATCGTGAGGGTGATGCCCCAGATCGTGACGGTCGCCGGTGTGGCGAGGTCGATGCGCACGGTGCCGGCGCCGATCCACAGCTGCAGCACGTACTGCAGGGCGATCGACAGACCGATCGACACGATCATGAGCTGTGTGAGGCTGAGCCGCTTGCGTCGCAGCGGCTTCCACAGCACGACGTCCTGCGCCCAGCCGAACAGGGCCATCACCACGACGGCCGCGAGCCCCGCGAGCCACAGGTTGTTGCCGAGGATCGACATGAAGAACCAGGCCAGCACGCCGCCGAGGCTCACCATCTCGCCCTGGGCGAAGTTGCTGAGGCCGGTCGTGCCGAAGATGAGTGACAGGCCGAGGGAGGCGAGGGCGAGGAGGAGGCCCAGGCGCACGCCCTGCACGAACTGCTGCCAGAACCGCTGCCAGTCGAACCCGGTGTCGGTCGTGGTCGCGCCGTCCGCAGAATCGCTCAGCGAGAAGATCGCCGAGAAGTCCGAGTGCAGCGACACCTGCACCGTGCGGGTGTCGGCGCCGGAGACGTACTGGCCGTCGGGCAGCGAGGTCTTGTCGAGGGTCACCGTGTAGGAACCGGCGGCGGTCACCTCGAACACCCAGCGGCCCGAGTCATCCGTGGTCGTGTCGGGGGTGGATGCCGCGGGCCCGGCGATCGACAGCTTCACACCGCTCGCGGGCTTGCCGTCGCTGGTGCGGATCGTGCCCTGGATGCAGGCTGTCGTCGCATCGGCGGAGCAGGTGGTCGCAGCGTGGGCGGCCGGGGCGGGCATCAGCAGGGTGAGAAGCACCCCGAGCGCGAGCACGAGCGCGCCGATGCCGGCGAGTCGTCGTCGCGATGAGAGCAACCTGTGCGCGAACTGCACGGTCATCGTCCTCCACGGGTCGTAGCTGGGCAGGCGCGCCGGGTGGCGCGGATGCACGTCCGAGAGACTAGGAGTCGCATATGTCAGGGGTGTTTCGGTCCGGCATCGTCACCGAACCGATATCTCCGTCCACGCGGCCTCGTCGTCGCGTGCCGCCCAGTATGACTCGCGTTGGCCGATCGCGCGACTCGCGACACCCGAGTGCCGTCGCCGCTCGCGCGCGCGAGCGGGCGCGTACACGCGCGCGAGCGGAATACAGCCCGTTCCGCGCCGCTTAGAATCATCAGGCGGGATGACCCTCCGCCCTCGCCGCAACGATCGCGCCCCGACCGGGCGCCGCATGGGAGCACGCATGGAGCAGCACGACCCCTTCGGTTTCGTCGGACTCACCTACGACGACGTCCTGCTGCTGCCCGGGCACACCGACGTCATCCCGAGCGAGGCCGACACGTCCTCGCGGGTCACGCGCCGCATCACGGTCGCCACCCCGCTCATCTCGAGCGCGATGGACACCGTCACCGAAGCCCGCATGGCGATCGCGGTCGCCCGCGAGGGGGGTCTCGGCATCCTGCATCGCAACATCTCGATCGAGGACCAGGCGGCCATGGTCGACCGGGTCAAGCGCAGCGAGTCGGGCATGATCAGCGACCCGGTGACCACCACGCCCGACGCCACGATCGAGGAGGTCGACGCGCTCTGCGCGACCTACCGCATCTCGGGTCTTCCGGTCGTGGACGAGGACCGCCGCCTCGTGGGCATCGTCACCAACCGCGACATGCGGTTCGTGTCGGGCTTCGAGCGCCGTTCGACCCTCGTGCGCGACGTGATGACCAGCGAGGGCCTCATCACGGCCCCGGTGGGCGTGAGTGCGGGCGACGTGATCGCCGCCTTCGCCAAGCACCGCGTCGAAAAGCTGCCCCTCATCGACGCCGACGGACGTCTTGCGGGTCTGATCACCATCAAGGACTTCGACAAGAGCGAGAAGTACCCGCTCGCCACCAAGGACGAGCAGGGTCGCCTCCGCGTGGGCGCCGCGATCGGTTTCTTCGGCGACGCGTGGGAGCGCGCCGAGGCCCTGCGCGACGCGGGCGTCGACGTGCTCGTGGTCGACACGGCCAACGGCCAGTCGGCGGGCGTCATCGACATCGTGCGGCGCATCAAGGCCGACCCGACGTTCGCGCACATCGACGTGATCGGCGGCAACGTCGCGACCCGCGAGGGCGCTCAGGCGCTCATCGACGCCGGTGTCGACGCCGTGAAGGTCGGCGTCGGGCCGGGCTCGATCTGCACCACCCGCGTCGTGGCGGGTGTGGGCGTGCCGCAGGTGACGGCCGTCTACGAGGCGTCCCTCGCCGCCCGCGAAGCGGGCGTGCCGGTGATCGCCGACGGCGGTCTGCAGTACTCGGGCGACATCGCCAAGGCGCTCGTCGCGGGCGCCGACACCGTCATGATCGGGTCGCTGTTCGCCGGCACCGACGAGTCGCCGGGCGAGATCGTCTTCCAGGGCGGCAAGCAGTTCAAGCAGTACCGCGGCATGGGCTCGCTCGGCGCGCTGCAGACCCGCGGCAAGAAGACGTCGTACTCGAAGGACCGCTACTTCCAGGCCGACGTGCCCAGCGACGACAAACTGATCCCCGAGGGCATCGAGGGCCAGGTCGCCTACCGCGGCCCGGTCGCCGCCGTCGCCTATCAGCTCGTCGGTGGTCTGCGTCAGTCGATGTTCTACGTCGGGGCGCGCACGATCGAGGAGCTCAAGACCAAGGGGCGCTTCGTGCGCATCACGGCGGCGGGCCTGAAGGAATCGCACCCGCACGACGTGCAGATCGTCGTCGAGGCGCCGAACTACAAGAAGTGATCCCTGTCGTCCGGCGCCTCGATGAGGGGCTGGATGCCGCGGTTCACGCCGCGTGCGCGAGTTCCCGTTCGCTGTCCGCGGCCGTCGCCGGCGTGCCGCGGCCGGCGGGCAGGAACAGGGCGAGCACGGCGGTGACCAGCAGCACGGCCGCCCCGGTGAGGACAGCGGGGCGCGCGGCATCCACATACATGTCCGGGCGCAGCTGACCTCCGGCGCCGACGAAGATCGCCGTCATGACGGCGGTGCCGAGGGCGACGCCGATCTCGCGCACTGTGGAGTTGACGCCCGACGCCTTGGCGTGGTCGGCGATGCCGAGTGTCGACAGCAGAGCTGTCGCCGACGGCGCGAACACGAGCCCCATGCCGACGCCGGCGAGCACGAACGGCGCGACCATGTCGATGTAGGGCGTCGTGGTGGAGATCATCAGCGCGAGCCAGCCGAGGGCGATGCCTTGCGCTGCGAGTCCGGTGACGAGCAGGATGCGGGTGCCGACCCGCGGGGCGATGAGCCCGGCCAGGGGTGCGACGACCATCGGGGCGAGCGTCCACGGCGTGGTCTGCACGGCCGCCTCCAGCGGGGTCGAGCCGCGCACGACCTGCATGTACTGGATGAGGATGAAGATCGACCCGAACGTGCCGAAGCTGAACGCGAAGCCGACCGCGTTGGTGAGTGAGAACGAGCGGTCGCGGAACAGTCGCAGCGGCACGAGCGGGCTGCGCGAGCGCCACTGCCACACCAGGAAGGCGATCACCAGCAGCGAGCCGAGCACGATCTCGCCGATGACGGAGAACGTCGACCAGCCGTCGTCGTTGCCACGCACGATGGCGTGCACGAGGGCGAGAACCCCGGCGCCGGCGAGCACGGTGCCCACGACGTCGATGCGGGCGCGGGCGCCGCGCTGGTTCGGCAGTGCCCAGATCGCGAGCGGCAGGGCGATGACGGCGACGGGGATGTTGATCCAGAAGATCGTCTGCCAGTTCCAGCCCTCGATGACCGCCCCGCCGACGAGCGGGCCGACCGCGACGCCGAGGCCGGCGATCCCGCCCCAGATGCCGATCGCGAGCGGGCGCAGCCGATCGGCGACGCCGCCGGTGATGAGGGCGAGCGAGAGCGGCATGACGCCCGCGCCGCCGAATCCCTGCAGGGCTCGCGCGGCGATGAGCTGACCGGGGTCCTGCGAGAGGGCGGCGAAGATCGAGCCGATGCCGAACACCGCGATGCCGATCGTGAAGACGGTGCGACGGCCGTAGCGGTCGCCGAGCGCGGAGGCCAGCAGGATCGTCGAGGCGAATGCGAGGGTGTACGCGTTCACGAACCACTGCAGCTGCTCGACGCTGGCGCCGAGGTCCTTGTGCAGCACCGGCAGGGCGTTGGTCATGACGAGGTTGTCGAGGGTCGCCATGAACATGGGCAGGGATGCCGCGGCGATGACGAGTGCGGCGGGGCGGCGGCGCGCGGCGGTGGCGAGGCTCATGGTGCGGCCTTTCTGGTCGGAGGAGGAGTGGCGGGATGCGGAGCGAGGGTGTCTGTATCGACGCGCGACCCGGCAAGGCAACGCGTGTTTGTAATCGAATGATTACTTTGACATGGCCGACTGTAGTAATCGACTGATAACCTGTCAAGCGTGACCCCCACAGACGAGCCCGAACGGCGCCTGAGCTCTGAGGAGCGGCGCTCGCAGATCGTCGTCGCGGCGCTCGCCGTGTTCGGCGCCAAGGGGTACGTCGGTGCCACGACCGACGACGTCGCGCGCGCGGCATCCGTCTCTCAGCCCTATGTCGTGCGCCTGTTCGGCAGCAAGGAGAATCTGTTCGTCGCCGCCTGTACGGCGGCGCTCGACCAGCTCCTGGCGGGGTTCCGGGCGGCGGCCGAGGCGACCGACGACACGCTCGAGCACCGGCTCGGCCGCGCCTACATCGACCTGCTCGAGACGCGAGGTCTGCACCAGACCCTGACGCACGCCTTCCTCCTGGGTGCCCATCCGGTCATCGGCCCGGTCGCCCGCGACGGCTTCGCCCAGGTGTGGGAGTACCTGCGCTCCCTCGGGTTCACCGCCGAGCAGGCGCAGGGATTCCTCGCGCACGGCATGCTCATCAACACGATGATCGGCATGCGCCTCGCCGACGACTACGACGTGGACTCGCGGGTGACCGAGCTGTTCGACGCGTGCTTCCCGGCCGACAAGGCCCGGGTGCTCGGACTCGCGCCGCGCGTCGACGACGCCTGGTGACCGGCGCCGCTCAGGCCTGAGCGGCGCGCCGCACGAGCGGCAGCGCGGCGACCACGACGAGCACCGCGACGGCCGCGGCGAACACGACGAGCACCGCGGTCATCGGGGCGAAGACGAGCGCGGCGCCGATCGCGAGCACGGGCACCGCGAGTCCGAGGTACGACGCCAGGAACATGCCTGCGAGCGCCTCCCCGCGGCGCTCCGGGGCGGCGAGGCGCCCCGCCGTCATCATCGAGGCGCGGAACACGAGTCCGACGCCCGCGCCCGCGGCGACGCCGCCGACCGCGAAGACCGCGAGTGTCGCAGTGAGCACGCCGACCGCGAGGGCGGCGAGCCCGGCGACGACGAGCACGAGGGCGAGCACCAGCTGACGCAGCGCGCACAGGCGTCCGAACACCAGCTGGGCGAGAGCGGATGCCGCGAGCACCGCGAAGGTCACGGCTCCCCCCGCGAGCGGCGCGGGCTCGTGCATGACCTGGGTCATCACGACGGGGGCGAGCGAGGTGAACAGCCCGAACACCGAGAAGCCGGCGAAGCCCGCGATGGCGGCGGCCGTGTAGTCGCGGCGTCCCTCCGGCGGCACGGCGACCCGCTGCGGGCGGTACGCGGGACGCTCCCTCTGGCGCACCACGGTCTCGGGCACGAGCGCGATGCCGAGCACGGCGAGCGCGAGGAGGCCGGCGAAGAGCAGGTAGGGCGTCACGGTCGGGCCCGGAAGCCAGGTGACCAGGGCACCTGAGATGAGCGGGCCGAGCGCCAGGCCGCCGGTGTTGAGCACCGTGGCGACGGTCGTGGCCCGCACGGGGCCGGCGCCGGGCCGGGCGGCCGCGTCGAGCTCGACGAGGTGGGCCGAGGCCGTCGCGGTGATCGCGCCGATCCCGAAGCCCGACACCACGCGGGCGATGATCAGGCCCGCCACGTGCGGGAAGACGAGGAAGAGTCCCGCGGCGACGAGCTGCAGCGCGACGCCGAGGAGCAGCATCCGGCGCCGTCCCACCCAGTCGGAGATGTGCCCGACGAGGAAGAGGGCGGCGAGGACGCCCACGGCGTAGGCGGCGAAGATGACGGTCACGACCCAGGTCGGGAAGCCGTCGGCGCGTGCGTAGAACGCGTAGATCGGGGTGGGGATGGTCGTGAAGGCCATCGTCGCGAGGAACCCGAGCGCCACGACCCAGAACCCGGTGCGGTGCGAGACGCCGGGCGTGCGCAGGCGGATGACGGGGATGTCGGCGGTCGTGGTCATGACTCCAGTGTGACCGCGATCGGACATCGATGGAAACGAACGTTCCCGATGAGGGCGATCGTTCTGAACGATGACGGCGCTAGGCTCCCGCCATGGACCTGCGTCAGCTCGAGTACTTCGTCACCGTCGTCGACGAGGGCGGGTTCGGTCGGGCGGCGGCACGTCTGTTCGCCGCGCAGTCGACGGTGTCGGCGGGAGTGCGCGCCCTCGAACGCGAGGTCGGCGCGAGCCTGTTCGAGCGGGACACCCATCGGGTCGCGCTGACCCCGGCGGGCGAGGTCGCCCTGCCGCGCGCCCGCCGCCTGCTCGACGAGTGGGCGCTGCTGCGCGACGAGGTCGCCGACGACGGCGAGCTGCGCGGGACGCTCCGCATCGGAATCCTCACCAACGTGCTCGTACGTGGGGCGCTGCCCCGCGTGCTCGGCACGTTCCGCGCCCGACACCCCGGCGTGCAGCTGCACCTCTCGCCGTCGGCGACCGGTTCCGCCGGTCTCGGAGCCGACCTCGCCGCAGGGCGCATCGACGTCGCCTTCCTCGGCGCCGAGCCGACCGAGGCTGTGGCCGACCGGGCCTGCCTCATCGCGTCCGAGTTCGTCGCCGTGCTGCCCGCCGACCACCCCCTCGCCGCGTCCCGCACTGTGCCGCTCGCGCGCCTCGCCGAGGAGGACTTCGTCGACTCGCCCGCAGGGTTCGGCCAGCGGTCGGTCTTCGACGCCGCGCTCGCCGCCCGCGGTCTCGCGCGTCGCACGATCGTCGAGGTGGGAGACGTCGCGCAGATCCCCGAGTTCGTGGCGGCCGGGCTCGGCGTCGCCGCCATGCCGCGCTACCTCGTCCCCGACGCGCCGCGCGGCGCGGGGTTCGCCCTGCGCCCGCTCGACGAGCGCATCGAGTGGCGCCTGCTGATCGCGGTGCGCCCCGGTGCGAGCCGTGCGGCCCGCGTCTTCGTCGATGCCGTCGCGGCCGAGGTGGCCGCGGCATCCGTTCTGCCCGGCGACAGCGCGCGCACCGGCATCGGCGCTCGCGGGCGTCGCCGGTAGGCTGTGGGGGTGAGCATGGACATCGAGCTGGGTCGCTCCAAGCGTGCGCGTCGCGCCTACACCTTCGACGACATTGCGGTGGTGCCGTCGCGGCGCACCCGCAACCCTGAGGATGTCTCGACCGCCTGGACGATCGACGCCTTCCCCTTCACGGTGCCGGTGCTCGGCGCCCCGATGGACTCGGTGGTCAGCCCCCGCACGGCGATCATGCTCGGACAGCTCGGCGGGCTGGGCGTGCTCGACCTCGAAGGTCTGTGGACGCGCTACGACGACCCGGAGCCGCTGCTGGCCGAGATCGCGGCGCTCGACGAGTGCGACGCCACCCGCCGCATGCAGGAGCTCTACTCCGAGCCCATCAAGCCCGAGCTCGTGAGCGCGCGCCTGGCCGAGATTCGGGCGGCCGGCGTCACGGTCGCCGGAGCCCTCACCCCGCAGCGCACGCAGGACCTCTACGAGACCGTGGTCGCGGCCGGCGTCGACCTCTTCGTCATCCGCGGCACGACGGTCTCGGCCGAGCACGTCTCGAGCGTCGCCGAGCCGCTGAACCTCAAAAAGTTCATCTACGACCTCGACGTGCCCGTCATCGTCGGCGGCGCCGCGACCTACACAGCGGCCCTGCACCTCATGCGCACGGGCGCGGCCGGCGTGCTCGTCGGCTTCGGCGGCGGCGCGGCATCCACCACCCGGGCGACCCTGGGAATCCACGCGCCCATGGCGACCGCGGTCTCCGACGTGGCCGCCGCCCGTCGCGACTACCTCGACGAGTCGGGCGGCCGCTACGTGCACGTCATCGCCGACGGCGGTGTCGGCACCTCGGGCGACATCGTCAAGGCGCTCGCGATGGGCGCCGACGCGGTCATGCTCGGGGTCGCGCTGGCGCGCGCGACGGATGCCCCGGGGCTCGGCTTCCACTGGGGACCCGAGGCGCACCACCCGAAGCTCCCGCGCGGCCACCGCGTGAAGGTCGCGCAGGTCGGCACCCTCGAGGAGATCCTCTACGGCCCGGCCTCGGTCGCCGACGGCACCACGAACCTCATCGGAGCGCTCCGGAAGTCCATGGCGACCACCGGCTACTCCGACCTCAAGGAGTTCCAGCGCGTCGAGGTCGTGGTCGCGCCGTACGGCAGCTGATGAGCGCACCCGTCACCCCGTCCGCCGAGGCCGATGCGCCGCAGGTCTTCCCGCCGACGCTGCGGGAGGTCATGCTGCGCCCGCGGTGGATCGCGATGCTCCTGCTGTGCCTCGTCGTGGCGGGCGTGTTCGCGTGGCTCGGGCAGTGGCAGCTCGGACGGGCCCTGTCGACCAGCCCCGTCGCACCGGGCGCGAGCGAGCAGGTGCAGCCCCTCGCCGATGTGACGAAGCCGGGCATCGCCCTGCCCGACCCGCTCGCGGGTCAGCGCGTCGAGGTATCGGGCTCGTACGTGCCGGATGACTTCATCGTCATCACCTCGCGGCTGAACGACCAGACCGAGGGCTACTGGGTCTCCGGGCAGCTCCGCATCGCCGACGTCGCCCAGCCCACGTCGGTCGCGGTGGCACTCGGCTTCACGACGTCGAAGGATCAGGCGGATGCCGCGGCATCCGCTCTCAACGCCCAGGCGACCGCCGATCCGACGGCGCGCGTCGATGTCACCGGGCGCGTGATCGCGGACGAGGGACCGGTCGTCTCGGCGACCAAGAGCGACCCGTTCGAGCTGAGCCGTATGTCGCCGGCGGCCCTGCTCGGGCGCTGGCACGACATCGCGGGCCTGAACGTGTATCGCGCCTACATCACGGCCCAGACGCCGTCGGCGGGGCTGGATGCCATCCACTCGCCCGCCGTCGACAGCGGCACCTCGGTGAACTGGCTCAACATCTTCTACGCCGCCGAGTGGGCGATCTTCGCCGGCTTCGCGTTCTACCTCTGGTACCGCCTCGCGAAGGATGCCTGGGAGCGCGAGGTCGAGGAGCTCACCGGCGGCGGCGAAGACGACGACGAGCTGCCCGCGGAGGCCTGATCCCGCCCGGGTAGGATGGGCTCATGCCCGCCGGACCCAAGCTCGCCTCGTTCCCGGCCATCCGCGGCTCGCTCGTGTTCTACCAGGTCTGCTCGGCCATCACCGGTGTGATGCTGCTGCTGCTGGTGACCGAGATGATCATCAAGTACGGATTCGGCCTCGAGCTGTTCGCCGGCGGCAACGCCGGCTTCCTCTCCTTCCAGCCGCTCGACGCCTTCGGAAAGTCGACCGGCACCGGACTCAACCTGTCGCTGGGCATCCTCATCGCCCATGGCTGGTTCTACGTCGTCTATCTCTTCAGCTGCTTCCGCGTGTGGAGCCTCATGCGGTGGCCGTTCTGGCGCTTCCTCATGCTCGCCGCGGGCGGTGTGGTGCCGTTCCTCTCGTTCATCATGGAGGCCATCGTCGCCCGTGATGTGAAGCACTATCTCGTCGCCCGCGAAGACGCCGCCGCCGCGAAGAAGGCCGCCGCCGACGCATCCTCGCCCCTTCCGGAAGGCACCGTGTGACCGACTCGACCACCACCGACCAGCGCCCCGTGCTGGTCGTCGACTTCGGCGCCCAGTACGCCCAGCTCATCGCCCGCCGCGTGCGGGAGGCCGGGGTCTACAGCGAGATCGTGCCGCACACCGAGTCGGCGGCCGAGATCGCGGCGAAGAACCCGGTCGGCATCATCCTGTCGGGCGGCCCGTCGTCGGTGTACGAGCCGGGGGCGCCGAGCCTCGACGCGGGCGTGTTCGACCTCGGGGTGCCGACGCTCGGCATCTGCTACGGCTTCCAGGTGATGGCTCAGGCGCTCGGCGGCGAGGTCGCGAACACGGGACTGCGCGAGTACGGCGCGACGGATGCCGCGGTCACGGGTGACGGCGGCGTGCTGCTGGCCGGTCAGCCGGTCGAACAGAACGTGTGGATGAGTCACGGCGACCAGGTCTCCCGCGCCCCCGAGGGCTTCACGGTGCTCGCCTCGACGTCGGCGACGCCGGTGGCCGCGTTCGGCAGCGACGAGCGCCGCTTCTACGGTGTGCAGTGGCATCCCGAGGTCAAGCACTCCGACTACGGCCAGCGGGTCATCGAGAACTTCCTGCACACCGCGGCGGGCCTCCCCGCCGACTGGAACAGCGGAAACGTCATCGCCGAGCAGGTCGAGAAGATCCGCGCCCAGGTGGGCTCGGCCCGCGTGATCTGCGGCCTGTCGGGCGGTGTCGACTCGGCCGTGGCGGCGGCGCTCGTGCAGCGCGCCGTCGGCGAGCAGCTCGTGTGCGTGTTCGTCGACCACGGCCTCCTGCGCAAGAACGAGCGCGAGCAGGTCGAGACCGACTACGTCGCGGCGACCGGCGTGCGGCTCGTGACGGTCGACGCGGCCGATACGTTCCTCGCGGCGCTCGACGGCGTGAGCGACCCCGAGCAGAAGCGGAAGATCATCGGGCGCGAGTTCATCCGCACCTTCGAGCAGGCCGCGGCGGCGCTCGTCGCCGAGGCCGAGTCGTCGGGCGAGCCGGTGAAGTTCCTCGTGCAGGGCACGCTCTACCCCGACGTGGTCGAGTCGGGCGGCGGCACCGGCACCGCGAACATCAAGAGCCACCACAACGTGGGCGGGCTTCCCGACGACCTCGAGTTCGAGCTGGTCGAGCCGTTGCGCACCCTCTTCAAGGACGAGGTGCGCGCGATCGGCCGCGAGCTGGGACTGCCCGAGGTCATCGTCGGTCGTCAACCGTTCCCGGGCCCCGGGCTCGGCATCCGCATCGTCGGGTCGGTGACGCGCGAGCGTCTGGAGATCCTGCGGGACGCCGACGCGATCGCTCGCGAGGAGCTCACGCGCGCGGGCCTCGACGGCGAGATCTGGCAGTGCCCGGTGGTGCTGCTCGCCGACGTGCGCTCGGTGGGCGTGCAGGGCGACGGCCGCACCTACGGCCACCCGATCGTGCTGCGACCCGTCTCGAGCGAGGACGCGATGACCGCCGACTGGACGCGTCTGCCGTACGACGTGCTCAGCCGCATCTCGAACCGCATCACCAACGAGGTGCGCGACGTGAACCGCGTCGTGCTCGACGTGACGTCGAAGCCGCCGGGGACCATCGAGTGGGAGTGAGGCGCGCGCCTGCGGGCGTGCGCCGTGTGGCCGCCCGACGCGTCGGCGGCTGAAGGGGAGTGGGCTCGTGCGCTATGTGAAGCCGACCGCGTCGGACGAGGTCTTCAATCGCACCGTCGGCTTCTTCACGCGCATCGGGCTGCCGCTCGCGGGCTCCCGCGTGCTCGCGGTGCGCGGGCGCTCGTCGGGCGAGTGGCGCACGACCCCCGTGAACCCGCTGCGCGTCGGCGGTGAGCGCTACCTCGTCGCGCCGCGCGGCGAGGCGCAGTGGGTGCGCAACCTGCGGGTCGCCGGCACCGGCGAGCTGCGTCACGGCCGGCGGGTCGAGCCGTTCACGGCGAGCGAGGTCGTCGACGCCGACAAGACCCCCGTCCTGCGGGAGTACCTGCGGGCGTGGGGCTGGGAGGTCGGCCGGTTCTTCGAGGGCGTCGACAAGAACGCCACCGACGCGCAACTGGCGGAGATCGCGCCCGGGTTCCCCGTGTTCCGGCTGACCGCCGCGGGCTGAGCCGTGGCCGAGTTCCCCGACGCGCACTACCTCGTGCTGTCGTCGCGCCTGATCCCCGGGCTCGACGGCGGGTACACGGTGGCGACGCTCGCCCGGGCCCGGCAGTTCGCGGCCGCCGGTGCGCGGCCGCCGCTGCTGCTCACCGTCGATCCCGGCGCGGTGGCCGACCACGCCGCGCAGCGGGCGACGTTCGTGGCGCGGGGGGATGCGGCATCCGCGGATCTGTTCCGCAACCTGTTCGACGATGTCGTGGCGGATGCCGCGTGGCTGCGCGCCGCGGCACGCCCCGGTGAACGCGACGACGTGCTCGAGTACCGGGCGGTGACGGCCCCCGACGGCGCCGTCGTCGCCGAGCTGCCCGTCGTGCACGACCCGGACTGGCACCTGAGCACCGCGCCCATCGTGGTGCCGGGCGCCGGCATCGTCGACGGGTTCGGCGCGCTGTACGCGGCGTGGATCGCCCATGTCGTCGCCGGCGTGCGAGCCGCTGACGGGCTGCCCGTCGTGCTGGTGTGCGAGTCCCGGCAGCTCGGCGAGCTGCTGGTCGACCGGCTGCCGGCGGGTGTCGCGCTCGTGCACACGGTGCACACCGCCCATCTCGAGCCGCCCTACGACGCCGACGCCCCGGTCAACGCGCTGTGGCGGCGCTGGCTCGCCGTCGCCCCGCGCTTCGCCGCCGTGGTCTGGCCGACAGCCCGCCAGCTCGCCGATGTGACGGCCCGGTTCGGGTCGCGGCCGGGCGACGCGGTGGTGCCGAACGCCGTGCCCGTGGCGGATGCCTCCGACGCCGACCGCGCCAGCGACCACGTCGTCGTGCTCGGGCGGCTGGCGCCCGGCAAGCGGGTCGCCGACATCCTGCGCGCCTGGATGATCGTGCGCGAGACGGTGCCGGGCGCGGTGCTCGACGTCGTGGGCGACGGCCCGCTGCGCGCCGAGCTCGAGGCGCTCGCGCACGAGCTCGGGCACGGGGCATCCGTCGTCTTCCACGGTGCGACGACCGAACCCGGTGCGGTGCTCGAGCGGGCCGCGCTGCTCGTGCAGGCAACGGCGTTCGAGGGGCAGGGGCTCGCGGCTCTCGAGGCCCTCGGACACGGCTGCCCGGTGGTCAGCTACGACGTGCGGTACGGGCCGCGGGAGCTGCTCGGCACGGGCGCCGGGGTGCTCGTCGACGATGCGGATGCCGCGGCTCTCGGTGAGGCCGTCGCGTCGCTGCTGCGCGACCCCGCGCGTCGTGCCGCGCTGGCCGCGCGCGGGCGTGAGGTCGCGGCGGACTACACGCCCGAGGCGGTCATGCCGCGCTGGGCGGACGTCGTGCGGCACGCGCTGGAGCGTGCCGCGGGCTGACGCCGAGGCAGCGTGACGGCTGGGCGGGCCGAGGCCACCGCGGGCTCACGCCGAGGCCGGCGGAGAGGCGACGCGGCGCGGCATCCGGACATGACGAAGGGGCCGTCCCGTAGGACGACCCCTTCGTGGAGACTCGCGTCAGTTGTTGCCGCGCAGGATCGCGAGCATGCGCAGGATCTCGAGGTAGAGCCAGACGACCGTGACCAAGATGCCGAAGCCGCCGAGCCATCCGAACTGGCGGGGGGCGCCGTTGCGCACACCCTGCTGGATGGAGTCGAAGTCGAGCACGAGCGAGTAGGCCGCGAGGATCACGACGAACACACCGATGATGAGGCCGAGCGGGATGCCCGCGATGTGCACGCTCGAGAGCAGTCCGAAGCCGCCGCCGTTCGAGGAGTTCAGCACGCCGAACGCCATCAGCAGCACGTTCAACAGCGAGAAGACCAGGTAGCCGACCATCGCGATCAGGAAGATCTTGGTGGCGCGGGCCGAGGCGCGGATCTTGCCGCTCGCGAACAGCGCCAGGGTGACGCCGACCACCGCGAGGGTGGCGAGGGTCGCCTGCAGCACGATGCCGGGCCAGATGAACTCGAAGTAGGCCGAGATGCCGCCGACGAACAGACCCTCGAACGCCGCGTAGGCGAAGATCAGCGCCGGACGTACCTTCTTGCGCGAGGTGAAGATGACGACCATCGAGAGGATGAAGCCGCCGATCGCGCCGATGAGCCACGGGGCCATCGAGGGCGCCGGGTTCGCGGCGGTGACGGGGGCCATCGTCCAGATCCAGCCGGCGACGGCGGCGACCAGCAGGATCGCGAAGAGCGAGAGCGTCTTGAGGACGGTGTCTTCGATCGTCATGCGCCCGGTCGCGACCGCGTCGGCGGACGGGGAGGCGTAGACGCCCTCGAGGTGCGCAGTGGTCGCGGCATCCGTCGTCGCGGGGGGCGGGGTCAGACCCACGCCGCCGGCGGGCTGTCCGCCGCGAGCGCGCACGGCGCTCTGGTCTTGGAAGGCGGGGTTGTTGAACGCGGGGTTGGACGAGGCCATCGCCGGATCACACTCCAATGTCAGGTGGCGGCACGGTGCCGCACTTCCACGATAACGCCCGGAATCTCGCGGGTCGAAGGGAGACCCTGTGAGTGCGCTTTGAGCGCTCGCGCGACACGTGCGACGAGTACCCTGAGCGCGTGTCACCCCGGGAACGCCTGCTCGCCGCCTTCGACCGCACCCCCGAGGGCGGGCCGATCATCATCGGGCACCGCGGCGCCCCCGGCTATCGCCCCGAGCACACCCGCTCGTCGTACCTGCTCGCGATCGAGTCGGGCGTCGACGCGGTCGAGCCCGACGTGGTGGTCTCGCGCGACGGCGTGCTCGTGGTGCGTCACGACGCCGAGATCGGTGAGACGACGGATGTCGCCACCCGCCCTGAGTTCGCCGACCGCCGCACCCGGCGGGTGATCGACGGGATCGAGCTCGACGGCTGGTTCACCGATGACTTCACGTGGGCGGAGCTGGCGACGCTGCGGTGCCGGGAGAGGATCCCCGCGCTGCGCGAGGCGTCGGCGCGGTTCGACGGCGCCGAGCCGATGCTGCGGCTGCCTGATCTGCTCGCGCTGGTGGCCGCGGCATCCGATCGTGTCGGTCGCGAGGTCGGCATCGTGATCGAGGTCAAGCACGCCGCCCACTTCGCCGCGCGCGGGTGGGACCTCGCGGCGCTCGTCGCCCGCGATCTCGCCGCGGCGGGGTTCTCCGGCCCGGTCGTCATCGAGTCGTTCGAGCAGGGGGTGCTCACGGCGCTGCAGCAACGGGGTGTCGCCGCGTCGTACGTGTACCTCGTCGAGGCAGAGGGCGCCGCCGCCGATCTCATCGCCGCCGACGGTGAGGATGCCGCCACCTACGCGTCGCAGCTGACGCCCGACGGTCTCGACGCGCTCGCCGGTCAGGTCGACGGCATCAGCGTCGACAAGGCGCTGCTGCTCGACCCCGCGCGCCGTCGCGTCGTCGCCGACGCACACGCCCGCGGCCTCGCCGTGTTCACCTGGACCGCGCGGCCCGAGAACGCGTTCCTGTCGGAGCGGTTCCGGCGCGGCGGCGACGCGGCGTTCGGCGACTGGCGCGGTGAGTGGAGCGAGATCTGGGGGAGCGGGATCGATGGTGTGTTCGTCGACCACGCGGACCTCGGGGTGGGGTTCGCGCGGGGCTAGCGGGGAGTGTCGACCACCGATACGCGGAAAGCGCAAAGTGCATGACGACGTGGACGCGACGGCGGGAGTCGAACCCGCAACACGACCGGGTATGAGCCGGTGCCCGGGACCGCCCGGATCGCCGCGATGACCTCACGCTAACCCGGGGCCGCGACATCCGGAAGGCGTGTCTCGCACTATTGCCGACGATGACCCTGCGTGACCGGATCGCGTGTCCGCCTCCCCCTCTAAACTGGGAGCCCATGGTCGAGTCATCCGTTCCCGTCGTCGTTCCCGGCGGCACCGGCGGCGTCGACGACGACCTGCTCGACGGGCTCAATCCCCCGCAGCGCGAGGCCGTGACCTACCGCGGACCGGCGCTGCTGATCGTGGCGGGGGCAGGGTCGGGCAAGACCCGCGTGCTCACGCACCGCATCGCGTCGCTGCTGCGTCGCCGCGAGGCGTGGCCGAGTCAGATCCTCGCGATCACGTTCACGAACAAGGCCGCCGGCGAGATGCGCGAACGCGTCGGCCAGCTGGTCGGCGAGAGCGCCCGCGGCATGTGGATCTCGACCTTCCACTCGGCGTGCGTGCGCATCCTGCGGCGCGAGGCCGAGAACTTCGGCTTCACCTCGTCGTTCACGATCTACGACTCCGGCGACTCCCGCGCGCTCATCAAGCGCCTCGTGAAAGACCGCGAGGCCGAGCGCTTCGGACTCAGCCCCGCGGGCGTGCAGGGCCGCATCTCCCGCCTCAAGAACGAACTGACGGATGCCGCGGCTTTCGCCCGCCAGGCCAACTTCTCCGACCCCGCCGAACGCCTCTTCTCCGAGCTCTTCGGCGACTACGAGCGCGCGCTGCAGCGGGCAAACGCCTTCGACTTCGACGACCTGATCGCGCAGACCGTTTACCTCTTCCGCGCGTTCCCGGCGGTCGCCGACGCCTACCGCAAGCGGTTCCGGCACATACTCGTCGACGAGTACCAGGACACCAACGCCGCCCAGTACGCACTCATCCACGAGCTCACCCGCCCCGTCGTCGGCGCCGCCGAGGCGTATTCCAGTGGCGGCATGATGATCTTCGAACCCGAGCACGCGCCCGAGCTCGAGGGCGCGTCGCTGACGGTCGTGGGCGACTCCGACCAGTCGATCTACGCGTTCCGAGGCGCCGACATCCGCAACATCAGCGAGTTCGAACGCGACTTCCCCGGCGCCCGCGTCGTGCTGCTCGAGCAGAACTACCGGTCGACGCAGAACATCCTCTCCGCCGCCAACGCGGTCATCGGCCACAACTTCGACCGCAAGGCGAAGAACCTCTGGACCGACTCCGGCGCCGGTGAGCGCATCGTCGGATACACCGGCTACTCGCAGCATGACGAGGCCCAGTTCGTCGCGGACGAGATCGAGGCCATCCACCGCCGCGGTGTCGACTACTCCCAGGTCGCCGTCTTCTACCGCACCAACGCCCAGTCGCGTGCGCTCGAAGAGATCCTCATCCGCGCCGCCGTTCCCTACAAGATCATGGGCGGCACCAAGTTCTACGAGCGCGCCGAGATCAAGGACGCCCTCGCCTACCTCACCGCCGTCGCCAACCCGGCCGACGAGATGGCGCTGCGCCGCATCGTCAACAAGCCCAAGCGCGGCATCGGCGACGTCTCCATCGAGACCATCAGCCGCTTCGCCGCCGATCGCGGCATCACCTTCCGCGAGGCACTCGGCCACGCCGGCGACCTCGGCGTGGGCCCCAAGCTGCAGACCGCCATCACCCATCTGCACGGCGTGCTGGGTGCGGCATCCGAGATCATGCTGCCCGCCAGCGGCGAAGTGGCCCCGCCCACCGCCGTCGCCGACGGGCTCTCGCTGCTGCTGGGACGCAGCGGCTACCTCGACGCGCTGCGCATGAGCCGCGACCCGCAAGACGAAGCGCGCGTCGAGAACCTCGACGAGTTCGTCGCCGTCGCCCGCGAGTTCGCGCGCAACAACCCCGACGGCACCGTCATCGACTTCCTCGCCGAGGTCGCCCTCGTCTCCGACGCCGACGACCTCGACGACGCCTCCGGCTCGGTCTCGCTCATGACCCTGCACACCGCCAAGGGTCTCGAGTACGACGCCGTCTTCATCACCGGCGTCGAGGAAGACCTGCTGCCGCACCGCATCTCAGCCGGCGAGCCCGGCGGCCCCGCCGAAGAGCGCCGCCTCTTCTACGTCGGCGTCACCCGCGCGCGCAAGCGCCTCTACCTCTCCCTCGCCATGACCCGCGCGCAGTTCGGCGAGATCGCCTCCGCCGTGCCGAGCCGCTTCCTGCAGGAGATCCCCGCCGACCTCGTCGACTGGCGCCAATCGCCCGCCGACCTCGTGCGCCAGGCTCCGCCCCGGTTCGGCGGCGGCTCGGGCTCCCGCGGCGGATTCCGCAACGAAACCCCCGCGCTCCTGCCGAAGTCCACCTCGCTCGACCGCTTCGCGAACAAGGTGCCCGCGAAAGTGCGTGACAACGGCGACATGGAGCTCGCGGCGGGCGACCGCATCCGTCACGACGACTTCGGCGAGGGACGCGTCGACGCGGTCACCGGTGAGGGCGCGAAGCGCATCGCGCACGTGCGCTTCGACTCCGGGGCGGCCAAGAGGCTGCTCGTCAAGATCGCGCCCATCGAGAAGATCTGACGCGTTCACCGGCCGTCGGCCGCCGCGCCCACAACTGTCCACACCACCGATAGGGCCCGTCCGAGCCCCGACGTAGGCTGTGCCCATGGCCCTCTTCTCCCGACGCCCCGCGCCGAACGCCGCTTCCGAATCGACGGATGCCGCGGCCCCCGCGCCGACGGGCGAGACCGCCGCCGCATCGGCTCTCGGCACAGCTGCCGGCAACACCACCGACGGCACCGCTTCCGGTGAGGGCGACATCACCGCGGCCGCCGAAGCCGCCTCCATCGCCGACGCCGTTCCCGAAGTGTCGATCTCGATCTCCACGTTCGGCGCGCCGGGCGCCGCGCCGGCCGCCGTTCCGGCGCCGGCACCCTTCACGCTGCCCTCGCCCGAGATGCCCGCCGTCACCGAGGCCGTGCCCGGCATGCCCGACAACGTGCTGCTCAAGGCGGCGCTCGCCGCCCTGGTCGCCGACGCGCCGGCGCCCCAGCTCATGAACGTCGCCCGTCAGCTGCTGCAGGGGCACCTCTACCTGCGGGTCAAGGGCGACGCCCGCGCCCTCGTCGACGCGGGCAAGGAGTTGCCGCTGTCGATCGCGACCCGCGGCGACGAGCGGTTCGCGCTCGTCTTCTCAGGCGGCGAGGCGCTGCGAGACGCCGTGAATGCCGACGGCGACACCGACACATCCGCCGTCTCGAAGCCCGCGATCGAGGTGCTGAACGAGGTGCTCACCGATGACTTCGCGGGCATCGCGATCGACCATGCCTCCACTCCGCATTCCGCGATCCTGCCGCGGCAGCTGCTCGAGCGTGCGCTGGTCGACCTCGACCCCGAGCTCGCCGTCAAGACCCTGCTGCTCGGTGCTCGGGATGCCGCCACCCCCGCCGCCGTCGCCGGTGTGCTCGTCAGCGCGCCCCTGTGGCTCGCCGCCCGCACCACCGAGTCGGGCGACATGGGCATCGCGGAGGTGCACACCGAAGACGGCACCCGCTACATCGAGGTGTTCTCGCACCCGCTCGAGCTCATCGCGCTCGGCCGCGGCGACGAGCCCGTGCAGATCACGGGCCCGCAGCTCGGCGCCGCGCTGCGCAGTGACGACGGCATCACCGGAGTCATCGTGGATCCGGCCGGACCGTGGATCTCCCTCACCCGCACCGACCTCGCCCCCGTACTCGCGCTCGATGCGCCCTAAGGTCCCGGCGCTCCCGCGCTATGCGCCCTAAGGTGAGGCCATGGCCGGCGACAGACTGACCCTCATCGTCCCGGGGCCCCACGGCGATCGGGAGATCTCGCTGTCGAGCCCCGGCCGCGTCATCTGGGCGGAATCGGGCATCACCAAGCGGGAGCTCGCCGAATATCTCATCGCCGTGGCGGGGCCTTTCCTTGAGGCGAACGGGCAGCGCCCGGTGTCGCTCGAGCGGTTTCCCGGCGGCATCGACGGCGACAGCTTCTTCTCCAAGAATCCGCCCAAGGGCGCCCCCGCGTACGTGGAAGCGGTCGACGTCACCTACCCGAGCGGACGGGTGCACCCGCAGCTCGTGCTCACCGAGCCCGCGGTCGCCGTCTGGGCGGCGCAGATGAACACCGTCGTCTTCCACCCGTGGGCCTCGCTCGCCGCGGCGCCCGACCTCCCCGTCGAGCTGCGCATCGACCTCGACCCGCAGCCCGGCACCGGCTTCCGCGAGGCCGCGGCCGTCGCGCCCGTGCTGGGCGACCTGCTCGCGGACGCCGGGTTGACGGCGTGGCTGAAGACGAGCGGGAACCGCGGCATCCATGTCTTCTGTCCCATCGAGCCGACGCATGAGTTCCTGGATGTGCGCCACGCCGTCATCGCGGTGGCGCGCGAGCTGGAACGACGGCTCCCCGACCAGGTGACGACAGCGTGGTGGAAGGAAGAGCGCGGGCAGCGCATCTTCGTCGACTTCAACCAGGCCAACCGCGACCGCACGATGGCGGGGGCGTACAGCCCGCGCGCGACGGCGGCCGCGACGGTGTCGACGCCGCTGCGGTGGGACGAGCTCGACGGTCTCGACCCGCACGCGTTCACCGTGCGCAGTGTGCCCGAGCGCCTCGCCGCGGTCGGCGACCCCTGGGAAGGGTTCGCGGCCGCGCCGGGTCGCATCGACGTGCTTCTCGACTGGTGGCAGCGCGACCTCGAGGCCGGGCTCGGCGAGCTCCCGTTCCCGCCCGAGTTCCCCAAGATGCCCGGCGAGCCGCCGCGCGTGCAGCCCAGCCGCGCGAAGAAGGACTGACCCGCGGGCGCACCCCGCCCCCTATCGCCGAATCCACTCCCGCGAGCCGAATCCCTGCTTCACCTGCGACGGGATGACGTGGACTCGACGCCCACCCGTGGATTCGGCGCCAAGCGGGGGCAGCGCTCGCGCGGCGCTCAGTCGAGAACGGCGGCGAGATCGTACGCCGCGATCTGATCGAGCTGCGCGAAGGTGCACGACGCGGCATCCCGATCGGGACGCCATCTCTCGAACTGCACCGTATGCCGGAACCGAGCTCCCTCGAGCTGGTCGTAGCGCACCTCGAGCACGCGCTCGGGGCGCAGACGCACGAACGAGACATCCTTCGAACCGGTGAACCTCGACCGCTCGCCCGCACCCGTCACGACCTCTCCGTCGGCGTCGCGCTCGACGAGCGGCTCGAGCTCGTCGACGAGCTCGAGCCGGCGCGCGGCGGTGAACGCCGACACCCCGCCGACCTGCCGCAGCTCGCCGTCATCGCCGTACAGTCCGACCAGCAGCGACCCGACGCCCGCGCCCGACGCATGCACGCGGTAGCCGAGCGCGACGACATCGGCCGTGCGCGCATGCTTGATCTTCAGCATCGTGCGCTTGCCCGGCGCATACGGCTCATCGAGCCGCTTCGCCACGACACCGTCGAGCCCCGCCCCCTCGAACTCGGCCAGCCAGCGACCGGCGACATCGGCGTCGAGGGTGGTGCGGGTCAGATGAACCGGATGCCCCACCCCGGCCAGCATCCGTTCGAGCCGCGCGCGGCGCTCACGGAAGGGCGCATCGACCAGCGGGTCGTCGCCCTCGGCGATCAGGTCGAACGCGATCAGCATCGCGGGGGTCTCCGTGGCGAGGCGCGTGACACGCGACGCCGCCGGATGGATGCGGGCGCTCAGCGCCTCCCAGCCGAGCCGCTGTGCACCCGGCTCCCCGGTCGCGACGACCAGCTCGCCATCGATCACGCACGGGCCCGGCAGCACCCGGGGGAGCGCATCGACGATCTCGGGGAAGTAGCGGGTCAACGGCTTCGCGCCACGTGACGCCAGCTCGACCTCGGTGCCGTCCCACGCGGCGAGCACGCGGAAACCATCCCACTTCGGCTCGAACGAGAGGCCCGCGGCATCCGGGATCGCATCGACACCCTTGGCGAGCATCGGCGCCGGCACGTCGTAGCGCACAGTCACCTCGCCTTCGCCCGCGCCCACCGGGCGGGCAGCTGCGGGCCGTCCCAGACCTGCACCGCCCCCCACACGACCGCCGTGATCGGCACGGCGAGCACAGCCCCGATCACGCCGCCGAGCACCGTTCCGACCGTCAACGCGATGAGGACGACGAACGCGTGCAGCCTCATGGAGCGCCCCATGAGCACCGGCTGCAGGAAGCTGCCCTCCAGCTGGTTCACGAGCACCACCACGCCGACGACGAGCAGGGCGTTGACCCAGCCGTTCGCGACGAGAGCGACCAGAGCCGCGAGGATGCCCGCGAGCGTCGCCCCCACGATCGGGATGAACGCGAGGAGGAAGACGAGCACCGCCAGCGGGATCGCGAGGGGCACCTGCAGGATCAGGAGGCCGATGAGGATGCCCACCGCGTCGACCGCCGCGACCGCCGCCGTGCCGCGCACGTACGACCCGAGCACCGACACCGTCTTGGTGCCGATGCGGCGCGCCCGCGCGTAGTGCGCTCCCTCGAAGGGGCGCAGCAGGAAGCTCCACATGCGCGCGCCATCCTTCAGGAAGAAGAACAGCACGACCACCAGCAGCACGAGCGAGGTGAGGAACGTCGCGACCGCGCTCACGCCCGCGAGCGCGCCCGAGCCGAACTGCGCGCTCGTCACGAATCCGCGCGCGGCGGTCAGCCAGTCATCGATCTGCGCGGCGTCGATCGCGATCGGCAGTGTCGCGATCCACTCCAGGAAGTGCTCGAACCCGCTCTGCGCCTGCGTCGACAGTTCGTCGAACTGGTCCCGCACGGCCCAGACGATCAGCCAACCGACGAGGCTGAGCAGCACGAGAATCGTGAACAGCGTGATCAGGGTGGCCGCGACATCCGGCACCCCTCGGCGTCGCATCGCACCCATCACCGGAGCGAATGCCGACGCGAGGATCAGCGCGAGCAGCAGCGGGATGACCACCACCGTCAACGAGCGGATGCCCCAGATCGCCCCCGCGAGCAGCGCCACCACGACGATGATCTGCATCGCCCGCGTCGCGAGCGTGCCGAAGCCGTCGGTCCACAGCGCGGCGAGGCGGGAGCGTGGCGAGAGGGGCGGAAGGTCGGGCGCGGTGATGGCGCGCGCGGTCGGCGGAGCGGAGCGTCGTCGTCGGAGCAGTCCCATGCCCCGACGCTAGCGTTCGTGCGGCGGGTGAGACAGGGGGTTGCCTGGGCGGGGGCGATAGGCGGCGGGCCGAATCAACGTCTGCGCGTCGATTCCATGCGTCACCGCGGGGGAGAGGGGGTGGATTCGGCGCGCAGATGTGGATTCGGCGGGGGTGGGGGAGGGAGAGAGAGGGGGGAGGGGAGCGGGGCGGGAAGCTCGCGCGTGCTCAGAACAGCGTGGCGAGGGACACCCGAGTGCCGGCGTCGGCCAGCGCCGTACGGGCGGCGTGCCAGCCCGCCATGCCGTGCACCGCAGGTCCGGGCGGGGTCGACGCCGAGCAGAGGTAGATCCCCGGCAGCGGGGTGCGCCACGGCGACCCGGCGAGCACGGGCCGCGCGACGGCCTGCGCGAGCGTGAAGGCGCCGCCCGAGACATCCCCGCCGACCTCGTTCGGGTTGCCGAGCTCACGGTCGGCGGCGGTCGTCGTGTGCGCCGCGAGCACGAGGTCGCGCACTCCGGGCGCGTGCCGCTCGAGTTCGGCGAGAACCGTCTCGAGCGGGTCCCGCCGCGACCCACCCGGAACATGCGCGTACGCCCAGAGCACGGCGCGCCCGGCGGGAGCGCGGGTGTCGTCGACGACGCAGGGCTGCACGACGATCACGAACGGATGCCGCGGCTCCCGCCCGCTCGCAACGATGCGCTCCGCGCGCACGGTGTCAGAGGCCGCCCCACCGAGGTGCACGGTGAGGGCGCCCGCGAGGAGCGGATCGGTCCACGGCACCGGCCCCGCGAGAGCGAGGTCGACCTTGGCGACGCCAGCGCCGTAGCGGAACCCGCGCACCCGCCGGCCGTACGCCCGCGGCAGCGCGGGGGAGGACAGCAGCAGCCTCGGCGACGTGTCGAGCATCACGAGGTCGCCGCGCGCCGCGTCGCCGCGGTCGAGCAGCTCGAGAGAGCGCACCCGCACGCCCGTCTCGAGGGTGCCGCCGTGTCGGTGCAGGTCGGCGATGAGCGCGTCGATGATCGCGCCCGCGCCGCCGCGCGGGACCGGCCAGCCCGCCGCCTGCGCGTAGGTGCCGAGCACGAGTCCGGCGGCGGACGCGGTGGGGGACGGCAGCCGCGTGTTCGCGTGAGCCGCGAGGCCGGTGAGCAGCGCCCGGACGGCGGCGTCACGCGGCGGCAGGGCGGTGACGGCGGCGGCCTGCGCGGCCAGCAGCGCGGCGGTGACGGGATGCCGCGGCATCCCGAGCAGCGCATCGGTCGCCGAGCGGGCGACCTCGTCGGAGCGGGCGACGAGCGGGGCGAACACGCGTCGCCAGGCCGGGCCCCCTGCGCCGAGCTGCTCGACCGTGCGGTCGAGGGAGCGCCACACCGCCGCGGCTCCGCCCCTGAGCGCGTGCGCGAAGGACAACTCGGGTGTGATCCAGTCGATCGGCGACGCTCGCGTGAACGCCCCGAAGAACGGCGAGGCGAGTGCCGCCGGATGCACCGCCGACCCGACGTCGTGGCGGAAGCCCGGCAGCGTGAGCTCGGCCGTGCGGGCTGCCCCGCCCGGGGCGGCGGCCGCCTCGAGTACGCGCACCTCGTAGCCTGTGCGCGCGAGGGTGACCGCCGCGGCGAGCCCGTTCGGACCCGACCCGACGACGGTCGCGCGTGGCACGGTCAGGCGCCGACGTACGCGGCGAGGTGCTCGCCCGTGAGGGTCGAGCGGGCCGCGATCAGGTCGGCGGGGGTGCCCTCGAACACGATCCGGCCGCCGTCGTGTCCGGCGCCCGGGCCGAGGTCGACGATCCAGTCGGCGTGGGCCATCACGGCCTGGTGATGCTCGATGACGATGACCGACGTGCCCGCGTCGACGAGGCGGTCGAGCAGCGCGAGCAGCTGGGCGACGTCGGCGAGGTGCAGTCCGGTCGTCGGCTCGTCGAGCACGTACACCTGCGCCTTCGTGCCCATGTGCACGGCGAGCTTCAGCCGCTGGCGCTCGCCGCCGGAGAGGGTCGTGAGGGGCTGGCCGATCGTCACATAACCGAGCCCGACGTCGACCAGCCGCTGCAGGATCGCGTACGCCGCCGGCACGGAGGTCGCTCCGGGGGCGAAGAAGGCCGCGGCATCCGCCACCGACAGCGCCAGCACCTCGCTGATGTCGAGGTCGCCGAGGTGGTAGTCGAGCACCGACGCGTCGAACCGCTTCCCCTCGCACACCTCGCACACCGACGACACCGTCGAGAACGGTCCGAGATCGGTGAAGACGACCCCCGCGCCGTTGCAGTTCGGGCACGCGCCCGCCGAGTTCGCGCTGAACAGTGCGGGCTTCACGCCGTTCGCCTTCGCGAACGCCGTGCGGATCGGGTCGAGAAGGCCGGTGTAGGTCGCCGGGTTGCTGCGCCGCGAGCCCTTGATCGCGCCCTGGTCGACCACCACGACGCCGTCTCGTCCCGCGACCGACCCGTGCACGAGCGAGCTCTTGCCCGAGCCGGCGACACCCGTCACGACCGTCAGCACGCCGAGCGGCAGGTCGACGTCGACGCCCTGCAGATTGTGGGTCGACGCCCCGCGCACCTCGATCGCCCCCGACGGCGTGCGCACCTCGGACTTCACCGCCGCGCGGTCGTCGAAGTGGCGCCCGGTGAGCGTGTCGGCGGCGCGCAGCTCGTCGACGGTGCCGGTGAACACGATGTTCCCGCCCGCCGTGCCGGCGCGCGGGCCGATGTCGACGACGTGGTCGGCGATCGCGATCGTCTCGGGCTTGTGCTCGACGACGAGAACCGTGTTGCCCTTGTCGCGCAGTCGCTGGAGCAGCTCGTTCATGCGGCGGATGTCGTGGGGGTGGAGTCCGACCGTCGGCTCGTCGAACACGTAGGTGATGTCGGTGAGGGCGGAGCCGAGGTGGCGGATCATCTTGATGCGCTGTGCTTCGCCTCCCGACAGCGTCCCCGACGCACGATCGAGCGAGAGGTAGCCGAGGCCGATCGAGGAGAACGAGTCGAGCAAGTCGCGCAGGCCGACCAGCAGGGGGGCGACCGAGGCGTCGTCGATCGTGCGCGCCCACGCCGCCAGGTCGCTCACCTGCATCGCGCATGCGTCGGCGATCGAGATGCCGCCGACGAGCGACGTGCGCGCCCCTTCGTTGAGGCGGGTGCCGCCGCACTCGGGGCACTGCTGGAACGTCACCGCCCGCTCGACGAACGTGCGGATGTGCGGCTGCATCGCCTCGACGTCCTTCGAGAGCATCGACTTCTGGATGCGCGGCACGAGGCCCTCATAGGTCAGGTTGATGCCGTTGACCTTCACCTTGGTCGGCGCCTTGTAGAGGAAGTCGTCGCGCTGCTTCGCCGTGAACGTCGAGATCGGCTTGTCGCCCGGGTAGAAGCCCGACTCGGCGTAGCCGCGCACCATCCACCCGTCGGCCGTGTAGCCCGGGATCGTGATCGCACCGTCGATGAGCGACTTCGTCTCGTCGAACAGCTGCGTGAGATCGATGTCGGAGACCGCGCCCATGCCCTCGCAGCGCGGGCACATGCCGCCGGTCTGCTCGAACCGGCGCACCTCCTTCACGGTGCGGCCGTCGCGCTGGCTCGTGACTGCGCCCTGGCCGCTCACGGTCGGCACGTTGAACGAGAACGCCTGCGGCGAACCGAGGTGCGGCGAGCCGAGCCGGCTGAACAGGATGCGCAGCAGTGCGTTCGCGTCGGTCGCCGTGCCGACGGTCGATCGAGAGTTCGCGCCGAGCCGCTCCTGGTCGACGACGATCGCTGTCGTCAGCCCCTCGAGCTGATCGACCTCGGGCCGCGACGGCGTGCCCATGAAGCCCTGCACGAACGAGCTGTACGTCTCGTTGATGAGCCGCTGCGACTCGGCCGCGATCGTGCCGAACACGAGCGAGCTCTTCCCCGAGCCCGACACCCCGGTGAAGACCGTCAGGCGACGTTTCGGGATGTCGACGTCCACCCCCGCGAGGTTGTTCTCCCGCGCGCCGCGCACGCGGATCCACTCGTGGGCGTCGGCGGCGGGTGAGGGCGTCGTCATGACGCCAGGGTAGTCGCGGCGCCCGTCATACCGGCGGGGGTCCGGTGCGATAGGTGTGAGAGCAGCGGATGCCGCGGCTCAGAGCTCGGCGGAGAGCCGCCGCGTGACCTCGGCCAGCGGCATCCGTCTCGGGAACACCGCCACGACCACGTCGTCGTCGGCACCCTCGGGGGAGGGGCCGACGTCGAAGCGCGCGAGCACGTCGTCGAGGGCGGCGCGGAGGGTCTGGGTCGGGATGCGCTTCGTGCCCCGCAGCAGCTGCCGGAGCACGTGGTTGTGCACCGCGGTGACCTCGGCGGCGAAGCTCACCGCCGTGAGCGGCTCGATGCCCGGCAGCGCGCGCCGCAGGTACTCGTCGAACAGGCGCTCGTAGCGGAACACCGTGACGATCTCGCGGTCGCGCAGCGTCGGCACCTGGCGCACCACGGTGTAGCGGCGGCGGGCGAGCTCGGGATCGGCGAGGTAGTGCCGGTAGACGATGAGGGATGCCTCGCAGATCGCCTCCCACGGATCCGCGTGCGCCCGATCGAGGAAGGTGCGGAGGCGCTCGAGCACCGCGTCGTGGTCGGCGAAGACGACATCGTCCTTGCCTCCGAACTGCCGGAAGAAGGTCGAGCGGGAGATGCCCGCCGCCTTCGCGATCTGGTCGACGGATGTCGCCTCGAACCCCTGCGAGGCGAACAGCTCGAGCGCAGCCTGGACGACGACGGTGCGTGCGTCGTCCGCCGGTGTAGTCACGCTCATGGAGGCCGAGCCTACTCGCGCTCACGGCGGAGGCACATCGGCACGCGGTATAGGCTGGGGCACTGGTCGTTTATCTCGACGTCGAGACGCTTTTGGAGCGTCGTCATCCCGTTCGCCCCAGCGAAGGAAGCACTGTGGATCTGTACGAGTACCAGGCACGTGACCTATTCGAGAAGTACGAGGTGCCGGTACTCCCGGGCATCGTCGCGGACACTCCCGAAGAGGTGAGGGCGGCCGCGGAGAAGCTCGGCGGCGTCGTCGTCGTGAAGGCCCAGGTGAAGACCGGTGGCCGCGGAAAGGCCGGCGGCGTGAAGGTCGCGAAGACCCCCGACGAGGCGTACGAGGCGGCCAAGGCCATCCTCGGCCTCGACATCAAGGGCCACGTCGTCAAGCGCGTCATGGTCGCCGGCGGCGCCCGCATCGACAAGGAGTTCTACTTCTCGGTGCTGCTCGACCGCTCGAACCGCTCCTACCTGTCGCTCAGTTCGGTCGAGGGCGGCATGGAGATCGAGGAGCTCGCCGTCGAGCGTCCCGAGGCGCTCGCGCGCATCGAGGTGAACCCGCTCACCGGCATCGACAAGACCAAGGCCGTCGAGATCGCCCGCGCCGCGAAGTTCCCCGAGGAGCTCGTCGAGAAGGTGTCCGACGTCTTCGTCAAGCTCTACAACGTCTACACCGGCGAGGGCGCGACCCTCGTCGAGGTGAACCCGCTGATCCTCGACGCCGACGGCAACATCATCGCCCTCGACGGCAAGGTGACCCTTGACGACAACGCATCGGAGGTGCGTCACCCCGAGCACGAGCTGCTCGAGGACAAGGATGCGGCCGACCCGCTCGAGGCGAAGGCGAAGGCCGCCGGCCTCAACTACGTGAAGCTCGATGGTCAGGTCGGCATCATCGGCAACGGTGCGGGCCTGGTCATGTCGACCCTCGACGTCGTCGCGTACGCCGGTGAGAACCACGGCGGCGTGAAGCCCGCGAACTTCCTCGACATCGGCGGCGGCGCCTCGGCGACCGTCATGGCCGCGGGCCTCGACGTGATCCTCGGTGACGCGCAGGTCAAGAGCGTGTTCGTGAACGTGTTCGGCGGCATCACCAGCTGCGTCGCGGTCGCGGACGGCATCGTGAAGGCCCTCGAGATCCTCGGCGACGCGGCCACCAAGCCCCTCGTCGTACGCCTCGACGGCAACCAGGTCGACGAGGGTCGTGCGATCCTCGCGGCGGCCGGCCACCCGCTCGTGACCCTCGCCGCAGGCATGGACGAGGGCGCCGACAAGGCCGCCGAGCTGGCGAACGCCTGAGCCGCGGCATCCGGATAAGGAACTAGGACTATGTCGATCTATCTCAACAAGGACTCCAAGGTCATCGTCCAGGGCATCACCGGCGGCGAGGGCACCAAGCACACCGCTCTCATGCTGAAGGCGGGCACTCAGGTCGTCGGCGGCGTGAACGCCCGCAAGGCCGGCACCACCGTCGCGCACAAGGATGCCGCGGGCGCCGACGTCGAGCTGCCCGTGTTCGCGTCGGTGGCCGAGGCGATCGCCGCGACCGGTGCCGACGTGTCGATCGCGTTCGTGCCGCCGGCGTTCACGAAGGACGCCATGATCGAGGCCATCGACGCCGAGATCCCGCTGCTCGTCGTCATCACCGAGGGCGTGCCCGTCGGTGACACCGCCGAGGCGTGGGCCTACGCGCAGAGCAAGGGCAACACGACCCGCATCATCGGTCCGAACTGCCCCGGCATCATCACCCCGGGCGAGTCGCTCGTGGGCATCACGCCGGCGAACATCACCGGCAAGGGCCCGATCGGCCTCGTCTCGAAGTCGGGCACCCTGACCTACCAGATGATGTTCGAGCTGCGCGACCTCGGCTTCTCGACCGCCATCGGCATCGGCGGCGACCCGATCATCGGCACGACGCACATCGACGCGCTCGCCGCCTTCGAGGCCGACCCCGAGACCAAGGCGATCGTCATGATCGGCGAGATCGGCGGCGACGCCGAGGAGCGTGCGGCGGCCTTCATCCAGGCCCACGTCACCAAGCCGGTCGTCGGCTACGTCGCCGGCTTCACCGCACCTGAGGGCAAGACCATGGGTCACGCCGGCGCGATCGTGTCGGGCTCCGCCGGCACCGCGCAGGCCAAGAAGGAGGCCCTCGAGGCCGCCGGCGTCAAGGTCGGCAAGACCCCGAGCGAGACCGCCGCGCTGCTGCGCGAGATCATCGCGTCGCTCTGATCGGAGCGCATTCGACGGGCCGGCGGTTCACCGCCGGCCCGTCGTCGTTCCCGGATGCCGCGGCCCGCGCCGCCGCGGATCGGTCCGTGCCGCGCGGCCGTTGCGTCGCACATGACGGATGCCGCCCCGCGCCGCGGTGCGCGGGGTTAGGGTGAGCGCATGCCTCTCTCCGGTGAGTACCTTCCGTCCACGGCCGACTGGGCCCGCACCCAGGCGGAGGCCTTCGAGGCCTCGAACGGCGCCGACGCCTCATCCCTTCGCGGCGCGGCGATCATCGTGCTGACGACCGTCGGCGCGAAGACGGGCGGCCTGCGCAAGACCGCGCTGATGCGGGTCGAGCACGACGGTCACTACGCGATCGTCGCCTCGAAGGGCGGCGCCCCGCAGCCTCCCGCCTGGTACTGGAACGTGCGCGCCAACCCGCACGTCGAGCTGCAGGACGCCGACGTCAAGCTCGACTACACCGCGCGCGAGGTCGACGGCGACGAGTACGCCCAGTGGTGGGAGCGCGCGGTCGCGGCATGGCCCGACTACGCCGAGTACCAGAAGAAGACCGACCGGCGCATCGCGCTGTTCGTGCTCGACCCGATCGGGCACTGAGAGCTCGTGCTCGACCCGATCGAGCACTGAGAGCTCGGGCGCGCCCGCCCGGCGAGCGCGGATGCCGCAGGTAGGGTCGGAAGGCCATGCAGCGCCTGGTCGTCACCCTCCTCGCCGCCCTCGATGCCTTCGTCGCGGCGGCCATCAGCGTCGGCGCCGCGGTGGTGCCCCTCGCGCTCCTGTGGATCACCGCCGTCAGCGGCGCCGGCCCCGCCGCGCTGTGGCAGGCGACCGCGGCCGTCTGGCAGCTCGGGCACGGCGTGCCGCTGTCGGTGACACTGCCGACGGAGTACCTCGTGCAGGCGGGCATCGACGACACGGCCGCCACCTTCACGCTCTCGCTCGCACCGCTCGCGTTCCTCGCGTTCACCTTCTTCTTCGCCGCTCGATCGGGCTCGCGCGCCGCGCAGGCGGGCGCCTGGGTGACGGGGGTCGTCTCGGGGGTCGTCGTGTTCGCCGCGGCATCCGCGCTGATCGCGCTGACCGGGGCGCAGCCGCTGGCGAGCGCCGCACTCTGGCAGGCGGTGCTGTTCCCGCCCCTCGTCTATCTCGCGGGTGCCCTCGCGGGCGCGATCGCCCGCGCATGGAGCGACGGCGACGACGGGCTCATCGACGCGGTGCGGTCCCGCACCGACGCACTGCCGGGCATCTGGCCCGAGGTGCCGGGTCTCGCCGTGCGCGGCGCGGTGACCGCCCTGACCGCACTCGTGGGCGTCTCGGCGCTGGCCTTCGCGGTCGCCGTCATCGTGCGGGGCACCGCGATCGTCACCCTCGCGCAGCAGGGCGGCGTCGATCTGATCGGCGCGGTCATGATCGAGCTCGGCCAGCTCGTCTACCTGCCCACCCTCATCGTCTGGACGATGTCCTATCTCGCCGGCCCCGGCTTCGCGCTCGGTGCCGGCTCGACGATCTCCCCCGTCGGCACCCACGCGGGCGTCGTGCCCGGCGTGCCTGTGCTCGCCGCGCTGCCGCCATCGGGGACCGTGTGGCTGCTCGCGCTCGTGCTGCTGCCGATCGCGGCGGGTGCGGTGGCCGGGTGGGTCGTGCGCTCCCGGGTCGCCGACGAGACCGCCACGATCGGCGGACACGAGCCGTGGGGTGCGCTCCTCGCCCTCACCGGCGCGATCGCACTGCTCGCGGGCGGGGGAGCGGCGCTGCTCGCCGCACTCGCCGGCGGATCGATCGGCCCCGGACGCCTCGCCGTCACCGGTCCCGACCCGGGCGCGGTCGCGCTCGCGGTCGCGATCGAGGTCGCGGTGGGAAGCGGCATCCTGCTGCTCGCCCCCCGCGGCGCCCGCGACGACGCCGATCGCCCCGCGCCGGTGACTCTGGGAGGGTCGCCGAGCGCCTGGTTCGACGTCGACGGCACCGGCCGCCCCGACCCGTCGAGCACCGGAGCGGGCGGTCGCGACGAGGGCTCCGAGGCTCCCCGTTAGACTGACCGGGTGCTGACGGTCGCCGTACTGATCTCGGGCACGGGCTCGAACCTCCGAGCCCTGCTGGACGCCGCCGCCGACCCCTCCTATCCCGCCCGCATCGTCGTCGTGGGAGCCGATCGCGAGGCGGACGGCCTCGCGCACGCCGAGGAGTTCGGCGTGCCGACGTTCGTCGTGCCGTGGCGCGGCGCAGCCGAACGCGACGCGTGGGGCGCGGAGCTCTCCGCGCAGCTGCGCGTCTGGCAGCCCGACCTCGTCGTGCTGAGCGGGCTCATGAAGCTGCTGCCCGCCGCGGTCGTCGACGAGTGGTCGCCCCGCATCATCAACACCCACCCCGCGTTCCTGCCCGAGTTCCCGGGCGCGCACGGCGTGCGCGACGCCCTCGCCGCCGGTGCCACCCAGACGGGCGCCAGCGTCATCGTCGTCGACGGCGGCGTCGACGCTGGCCCGATCCTCGCCCAGGAGCGTGTGCCCGTGCTCCCCGGCGACGACGAGAACGCCCTCCACGAACGCATCAAGCCGGTCGAGCGCCGCCTGCTCATCGACATCGTGCGCCGCATCGCCGACGGCGAGCTCGATCTCGCCGCGCCCGCCCTTCCCTGATCCGCAACCCCCGAGAACCGAGGAGCTCCATGGCCGGTCCCCGACACGATCCCGCCGACTACCGACCCCGCGACGTCGTGCCCGTGCGGCGCGCGCTCGTCTCGGTGAGCGACAAGACTGGGCTGCTCGACCTCGCCCGTGCCCTCGCCGACGCCGGCGTCGAGATCGTCTCGACCGGCTCGACCGCGGCCTCCATCCGGGACGCGGGCTTCGCCGTGACGGATGTCGCCTCGGTCACCGGCTTCCCGGAGTCGCTCGACGGCCGTGTGAAGACGCTCCACCCCGCCGTGCACGCGGGCCTCCTCGCCGACCTGCGGCTGGCGACCCACGAGGCCCAGCTCGCCGAGCTGGGCATCGCCCCGTTCGAGCTCGTCGTCGTGAACCTGTACCCCTTCGTCGAGACGGTCGCCTCGGGCGCCCAGGGCGACGACGTGGTCGAGCAGATCGACATCGGCGGCCCCGCCATGGTGCGCGCCTCGGCGAAGAACTTCGCGAACGTCGCGATCGTCGTCTCGCCCATGTCGTACCCCGCGATCATCGACGCGCTCGGCGCCGGCGGCACGACGCTCGACCAGCGCCGCGATCTCGCCGCCCGGGCGTTCGCTCACACGGCGGACTACGACCGCGCGGTGGCGACGTGGTTCTCCGAGGAGACCCTCACGACCGAGGACCTGCCCGCCCACCTCACGATCCGCGCAGAGCGCATGTCGACGCTGCGCTACGGCGAGAACAGCCACCAGCGCGCGGCGATCTACACGCGTGCGGGCGGCCACGGCATCGCCCAGGCGACCCAGCTGCAGGGCAAGGAGATGTCGTACAACAACTTCGTCGACGCGGATGCCGCGCTCCGCGCCGCGTTCGACATGGTGCTGCCCGCGGTCGCGATCATCAAGCACGCGAACCCCTGCGGCATCGCGGTCACCGCGGCGAACGCGCTCGACCCGATCGCGTCGGCCCACCTGCGCGCCCACGCCTGCGACCCGGTGTCGGCCTTCGGCGGCGTGATCGCCGCGAACCGCACCGTGACGCTCAAGATGGCCGAGAACCTGCGCGACATCTTCACCGAGGTGATCGTCGCCCCCGACTTCGAGCCGGAGGCGCTGGAGCTGTTCAAGCTCAAGAAGAACCTGCGCGTGCTGCGTCTTCCCACCGACTGGCGCCAGGAGCCCATGGATGTGCGGCTCGTCTCGGGCGGCCTGCTGCTGCAGGACGCCGACCGCTTCCCGGCCGACATCGACTCGGTGTGGAAGAACTGGCAGCTCATCACGGGCGAGATGCCCACGCACGACGAGCTGCAGAACCTCGTGTTCGCGTGGAAGGCCGGTCGCGCCGTCAAGTCCAACGCGATCGTGCTCGCGAAGGACTCCGCCACGGTCGGCATCGGCATGGGCCAGGTCAACCGCGTCGACTCGTGCCGTCTGGCCGTCGAGCGGGCGGGCGACCGTGCCGCCGGGTCGGTCGCGGCATCCGATGCGTTCTTCCCGTTCTCCGACGGACCGCAGGTGCTCATCGACGCGGGCGTCAAGGTCATCGTGCAGCCGGGCGGCTCGGTGCGCGACGACGAGACCATCGAGCTCGCGCGCGAGCGCGGCGTCACGATGTTCTTCACGGGCGAGCGGCACTTCTTCCACTGACCCGCGCGGCGCGCGGCCTCAGGCGGTCGCGCGCCCATCGGTCTCGAGCAGGCGCAGCCACACCTCGCTGATCGTCGGATACGACGGCACCGCGTGCCACAGCCGCTGCAGCGGCACCTCGCCGACGATCGCGATCGTGGCGGAGTGCAGCAGCTCGGCGACATCCTGACCGACGAACGTCGCGCCGATGATCACGTCGCGCTCGCCGTCGACGATCATGCGGGCGCGGCCGCGATAGTGGTCGGCGTAGGTGGAGGCGCCCGCGACCCAGGACAGGTCGTAGTCGACGACCCGGATGCCGCGCCCCGCCGCCCGCGCGGCCGCCTCGGTGAGACCGACCGACGCGACCTCGGGATCGGTGAAGGTCACCTGGGGAACGGCGGCGTGGTCGGCCGTCGCGACGTGCCGGGACCACGGGGCATGCGACACGTCGGCACCCGTCGCGCGCGCGGCGATCACGTCGCCCGCCGCGCGTGCCTGGTACTTGCCCTGATGGGTGAGCAGCGCCCGACGGTTCACGTCGCCGACGGCGTAGAGCCAGTCGGTGCCCTCGACCCGCAGGGTGTCGTCGACCGTCAGCCACGCCCCGGGGGCGAGGCCGACGGTCTCGAGGCCGAGGTCGTCGGTGCGCGGCACGCGTCCCGTCGCGACGAGCACCTCGTCGGCGTGCACGCGGGTGCCGTCGTCGAGCGTCAGCACGGCGTTCTTCTCGGCACGGTGCGCCGCGGTGACGTTCACGCCGGTGCGCACGTCGACGCCGCGCTCGACGAGCGCGTCGCGCACGATCTCGCCCGCGAACGGCTCCATTCCGCCGAGCAGACCGCCGCGTGCGAGCACCACCACCGATGCGCCGAGGTCGTTGTAGGCGGTCGCCATCTCCACAGCGACGACACCGCCGCCGATGATCGCGAGGCGCCCGCGGATCTCGGTCGCGGCGGTCGCCTCGCGGCTCGTCCAGGGGGCGATGTCGGCGAGTCCCGGAGTCGCGGGCAGGAGGGCGGCCGTGCCGGTGCTCACCGCGACCGCGTAACGGGCGATGAGCGTCGTGCGGGTGCCGTCCGGGCCCTCGACCTCGACGCGCCGCTCGCCGGCGAGGCGTCCGTGACCGCGCACGAGGTCGATGCCCGCTCCCTCGAGCCAGCGCACCTGCGAGTCATCCGACCAGTCGTGGGTCATGCCGGTGCGTCGACGCAGCACCCCCGCGACATCAGGTCGTTCGCCGGTGACCTGACGTGCACCGTCGACGTCGCGGGCCGCTCGCAGCGCCGCCCCAGCGCGCAGCAGCGCCTTCGACGGCATGCACGCCCAGTAGGAGCACTCGCCGCCGACCAGCTCGCTCTCGACGATGACGACCGACAGGCCGCCCTGCACGGCGCGGTCGGCCACGTTCTCGCCCACCGGCCCCGCGCCGATCACGATCAGGTCGTAGGTGCGTTCGCTCATGACCTCACGGTAGCCCCGGGGTGGGACGCTCCGGCACGGCGATGTCCGAAAACCGCGAGCCGGATGCCGCGGCCCGTGCCAGGCTGGGGGCATGCCCGGCCTCAGTCTCACCTTCGACGAGCGGTATCGCGCCATCCGGTCGCGCGACGTGCGCTTCGACGGGCAGTTCGTGACCGCCGTGCGCTCGACCGGCATCTACTGCCGGCCGAGCTGCCCGGCGCGCACCCCCCACGAGCGCAACGTCACGTTCTACTCCACGAGTGCCGCGGCGCACGAGGCCGGCTACCGCGCCTGCAAGCGCTGCCTGCCCGAAGCCGCTCCCGGCTCGCCGGACTGGAACCTGCGCGGCGACATCGCGGGCCGCGCCATGCGCTTCATCGCCGACGGCATCGTCGAGCGCGAAGGCGTGCCCGGGCTCGCGCGCCGGCTCGGCTACTCGAGCCGGCAGCTCGGTCGCATCCTGCAGGCCGAGCTCGGCGCCGGCCCCCTCGCCCTCGCCCGGGCGCATCGGGCCCATACCGCGCGCATGCTGCTGGTCGGCACGGACCTGTCGATGACGGATGTCGCCTTCTCCGCCGGGTTCGCCAGCATCAGGCAGTTCAACGAGACCGTGCGAGAGGTGTTCTCGCTCGCTCCCACCGACCTGCGGCTGCGCCGGCGCTCCCGGGTCGCCGCCGGGCACGGCGAGATCGACCTCGCCCTGCCGCACCGCACGCCGCACGAGACCGCCGGAGTATTCGCGTGGATGGCGGCGCGCGCGGTGATCGGCGCCGAGGTCGCGACATCCACCTCGTTCGCCCGCACCCTGCGTCTCGCCCACGGCACCGCCTGGTTCGAGGTGCGCAGCGACGGCGACACCCTGCGGCTGCGCGCCCGCCTCGAACGCCTCGCCGACCTCGCCAGCCTCGTCGCCCGCGTGAGGCGGCTGTTCGACCTCGACGCCGACCCCGACGCGATCGACGAGGCGCTCGCCTCCCATCCCGAGCTCGCCGCGAGCGTCGCCGACGCACCGGGCGTGCGGGTGCCGGGCGCCGCCGACCCGCACGAGATGCTGATCCGCGCCATGGTCGGCCAGCAGATCACCGTCGCCGCGGCGCGCACCGCGCTCACGACCCTCACCGACGAGCTCGGCGAGCGGATCGAGCCGATCGAGACCGCCGACCGACTCTTCCCGACGATGCGCGCGATCGCCGACCACGGCGCCGAGGTGCTGCGCGGCCCGGCCGCCCGCATCCGCGCCATCACGGGGGCGGCCTGCGCGCTCGCCGACGGCGAACTGGAGCTCACCACCGGCGACGACGGCGCCGCCCAGCGCGAGGCGCTGCTCGCGATGCCCGGCATCGGCCCGTGGACGGCCGACTATGTGCGCATGCGCGTCATCGGCGACCCGGACGTGCTGCTGCCGGGCGACGTCGCCGTGCGCACCGGCGCCGCACGGCTGGGCATCCCTGCCGATCCCGCCGGGCTCACCGCCTGGGCGGACCGCGTCGCGCCGTGGCGCAGCTACCTCACCGCACACCTGTGGCGTGCGGCATCCGCCCCGCTGACTCCCCGAAAGGCGTCCTCATGACCGCCCGCACCTTCGCCGTCGTCGACACCCCCGACGGCCCCTTCGCACTCCTCGCCGACCCGGACGGCGCCGTCGTCGCCTCGGGCTGGACCGCCGACCTCGATGCCCTCCTCGCGCGCCTCCCCGAGCGCGAGCGCGGCGTCGACGTCGTGTCCGGTGCGAGCGAGCACACCGCCGCGGTCGAGGCGTTCTACGCGGGCGAGGTCGCCGCGATCGACACCGTGCCCGTGCGCCAGTGGGGCACGCCGCTGCAGCAGCGCGGGTGGGCCGGTCTGCGGGCGATCGCGGCGGGGCATCCGCTCACCTACGCCGAGTTCGCCGTCGCGCTCGGATCGCCGACCGCCGTGCGCGCCGCCGCCTCGATCTGCGCCCGCAACGCGCCCGCGCTCTTCGTGCCCTGCCACCGCGTGCTGCGCACCGGCGGCGCCATGGGCGGATTCGCCTGGGGCGTCGAGGTCAAGCGCTCGCTGCTCGCGCGCGAGGCCGCCGCGCGCTGACGCGCCACGCTGCGCGCCGCGCTCGCCGTCGCATTCGCCCCCACCCCACCCCCACCTCCACCTCCACCGATTTCGCCGAATCAACCCCCGCCCGCCGAATCAACGCGCCGCCGACGTCGCTATGGCGTGGATTCGGCGCCAACGTGTGGATTCGGGCCGTGGGGTCGGGCGGCGCGGAGGGTGGCGGAGATCGGGTGGGGGAGTGCGCGGCGCGGAGGGTGCGCGGCAGGCTGTGGATGCCACGGCTCGCGCCGCGCCGGCACCCGCGGGAATCCGCGGCGACACGCCAGCGTTGCGCTCCGGAGAAGCTGGGAATAAGCTGGAGGGCTCGCCACTCGGCGGACCTCCCCCCCCACACGACACACAGCATCACCATGACTCAGCGACCCCAGGAACAGCTCTCCACCCTGCGCGCGCTCGCGCGCCTCATCCCCTTCGCCCGTCCGGTGCTCCCGCGCCTCGCGGCCGGCTTCGCGTCCGCGCTCGGCGCGGCGATCGTGAGCCTCGTCATTCCGATCGTGCTCCAGATCACCGTCGACGGGCCGATCGCGCAGGCCAACATCGCCCTCATCATCTGGGCGTCGCTCGGGGTGCTCGCCCTCGGCGTGCTCGAGGCGCTGTTCGTGTTCCTGCGCCGGGCGTTCGTGCTGACGCCGGCGACCGGTGTCGAGTTCGAGATCCGCCAGCAGTTCTACCGGCGCCTGCAGCGTCTGCCCGTCGCCTTCCACGACCGGTGGCAGTCGGGGCAGCTGCTCAGCCGCATGATGCAGGACATCAACCTCGTGCGCCGGTGGCTCGCGTTCGGCTCGATCCTGCTCGTCGTGAACCTCATGACGGTGCTCATCGGCGCGGTGCTGCTGTTCAACTGGCACTGGGCGCTCGGCACCACCTTCCTCGTCGTCTCGGTGCCGCTGTGGTACTTCGGCTTCCGGTTCGAGCGGCAGTACGGCCGTCTCGCGCGCCTCAGCCAGGACCAGGCCGGCGACCTCGCCACCGCGGTCGAGGAGAGCGTGCACGGCATCCGCGTGCTCAAAGCGTTCGGCCGTGGCCCCCACGCCCTGCGCAAGTTCACCCGCCAGGTCGAGTCGCTGCGTGCGACCGAGCTCGGCAAGGCCCGCGAAGTCGGCACCCTGTGGTTCTGGCTCGAGGTCGTGCCGATGGTCGCCTTCGCGCTCTGCCTGCTGGTCGGCATCCTGCTGGCCAGCTCGGGTCAGCTGAGCGTCGGCGAGCTGTTCGCGTTCTTCGCGATGGCGACCGCGCTGCGGTGGCCTCTCGAGTCCCTCGGGTTTCTGTTCTCGTTCCTCATCGACACGCGCACAGCGACCGACCGCATCTTCGAGGTGCTCGACGAGGAGAACACGATCGTCGACCCCGAGACGCCGTCGACGGTCGCCGACCCGCGCGGGCGGCTCGTCTTCCGCGGCGCGCGGTTCCGCTACCAGGATGCCCCGGCGACTGAGCGCGATCTGCTCGACGGCATCGACCTCGAGCTCGAGCCCGGCGAGACCATGGCGCTCGTCGGACTCACCGGCTCCGGCAAGACGACGCTCACGACCCTGCCCGGACGCCTGTACGACGTCACCGGGGGCTCGGTCGAGATCGACGGCGTCGACGTGCGCGACCTGCGGCTCGACGAGCTGCGTCGCCACATCGCGATGGCGTTCGAGGATGCCACGCTGTTCTCGGCGTCCGTGCGCGAGAACGTGCTGCTCGGCCGTGACGATCTCGACGTGCGCAGCCCCGAGGCCGAGGCAGTGCTCGCCGAAGCGCTCGAGATCGCGCAGGCCCAGTTCGCCTACGACCTGCCGCAGGGCGTCGACACGACCGTCGGCGAGGAGGGTCTGAGTCTCTCCGGCGGTCAGCGTCAGCGCCTCGCGCTCGCCCGCGCCGTCGCGGCGGCGCCGTCGGTGCTCGTGCTCGACGACCCGCTTTCGGCGCTCGACGTCGAGACCGAGGCCAAGGTCGAGGCGGCACTGCGTCGCGTGCTGGCCACCACGACCGCGCTGATCGTCGCCCACCGTCCCTCGACCGTGGCGCTCGCCGACCGGGTCGCAGTGCTGGAAGACGGCCGCATCACTGCGGTCGGCACCCACTCCGACCTGCTGCGCGACAGCGAGCACTACCGCTTCGTGATCTCGAGCCTCGAGATCGAGAGCGAGCAGCGGCGCGAGGCATCCGATGACGACCATCGGTACGACGAAACCGGTCCGATCGATCTGAGCGAGAGCGAGGTGCGGGCATGAGCACCACCGTGCAGGGCACCCAGGGCGAAGACCGCAACGACTACACCGCAGCCGAGAGTCGGGCGATCCGTCGCCGTTCGCTGCGCCTGCTCGGCTCCCTCGTCTCGCCGATGAAAGGACTGCTGAGCCTCACCGCGATCGTCGTCATCGCCTCGACGGGCTTGCGCGTGCTCGGTCCCGCGCTCATCGCGTACGGCATCGACAACGCCCTGCCGGCGGTGCTGCAGAACGCCGATTGGATGCCGGCGGCCGCCGTCACCGCCGTCTACATCGTCACGGGCATCAGCGGCGCGCTGCTGATCGGCTGGTTCGTCGTGCTCTCGGCTCGGCTCACCCAGGCGATCCTCATGGACCTGCGCACCCGCATCTTCCGGCACACCCAGCGACTCAGCCTCGAGTTCCACGAGACGTACACCTCGGGTCGCATCATCTCGCGGCAGACGAGCGACCTGGAGTCGATCCGCGAGCTGCTCGACGGCGGACTGAACCAGCTCGTGCAGGGCGCGCTCTACGGCATCTTCACGCTGGTGGCGCTCTTCCTGATCGACTGGCAGTCGGGGCTCGTGCTCGTCGCAATGGGCATCCCGCTCGTGCTGCTCATGCGCTGGTTCTACCTCGAGTCGCAGAAGGGCTTCCGCGAGTCGCGCGTCGTGAGCGCCCGTCTCATCGTGCACTTCGTCGAGACGATGACCGGCATCCGCGCGGTGAAGGCGTTCCGCAAGGAACGCCGCAACGACGAGGAGTTCGCCGAGGTCGCCAGCGACTACCGGCGCGTGAACCTCAGCCTCGTGAAGCTGTACGGCGTGCTCGACCCGGGTCTCATCCTGCTCGCGAACGTCACGATGGCGGTCGTGCTGGTGTGGGGCGCGGTGCGCGTGACCGGCGGCTTCCTCGAGATCGGTGTGCTGCTGGCCGCCGTGCTCTACATCCGCAACTTCTTCAGCCCGCTCGAAGAGGTCGCGATGTTCCTCAACTCGTACCAGTCGGCCACGGCGGCGCTCGAGAAGGTGTCAGGCGTGCTCGAGGAGTCGCCCAGTGTGCCCGACCCCGCCACGCCGACCGCCCTGCCGAACGCGCGCGGTGCGGTGCGGTTCGACGAGGTGCAGTTCGCATACGGCAGTGGCCGCGTCATCCTGCCGGACTTCTCCCTCGACATCCCGGCGGGTCAGACGATCGCGCTCGTCGGCACCACGGGAGCCGGCAAGTCGACGCTGGCGAAGCTGATCTCGCGCTTCTACGACCCGACTCGGGGAGCGGTGACGCTCGACGGTGTCGACCTGCGTGCGCTGTCGCAGGGCGACCTTCGCCGGGCGATCGTGATGGTCACGCAGGAGGCGTACCTGTTCAGCGGCACGGTCGCCGACAACATCGCGCTCGGCAAGCCCGACGCGACGATCGATGAGATCCGTGCCGCGGCGCGCGCGGTCGGCGCCGACGGCTTCATCCGGTCGCTTCCGGACGGCTACGACACCGACGTGAACAAGCGCGGCGGTCGCGTCTCGGCCGGTCAGCGGCAGCTGATCTCGTTCGCGCGCGCGTTCCTCGCCGACCCGGCGGTTCTGATCCTCGACGAGGCGACGGCGTCGCTCGACATCCCATCGGAGCGCCTCATCCAGGACGCCCTGCAGACCCTGCTGGCCGACCGCACGGCGATCATCATCGCCCACCGCCTCTCGACGGTCGCGATCGCCGACCGGGTGCTCGTGATGGAGCACGGCCGCATCATCGAGGACGACGCCCCCGCCGCCCTCATCGCGGGAACCGGCACGTTCGCGAAGCTGCACGCCGCCTGGCGCGAGTCGCTGGTGTGAGGATGCCGCGGCCCGCGCTCTGCGCGTCCCGGCGCCGCGCTCGCCGCGCTCCTCTCGCCGTCACCCCGCCGAGTCCACGCTCGCCCGCCGAATCCACGCGTTCCTCGCAGGCACGACGTGTGGACTCGGCGGTGGGGTGTTGATTCGGCGTCGTTCGAGGGTGAGTGCGAGAGCGACAGCGAGGGCGAGGGCGAGGGCGAGAGCGAGGGCGAGGGCGAGGGCGAGGGCGAGGGCGAGAGTGAGAGCGAGAGTGAGAGCGAGGGCGTCAGGGCTGGGAGCGGATGAGGTCGCGGTACCACAGCGCGCTCGATTTCGGCGTGCGCGCGAGCGTCTCGAAGTCGACGTGCACGATGCCGAACCGCTTCGCGTAGCCGTATCCCCACTCGAAGTTGTCGAGCAGCGACCACACGTAGTACCCGCGCAGATCGACACCCGCATCGAGGGCGTCGCGCGCGGCCGCGAAGTGCCGTGCGAGGTAGTCCACTCGCAGCGGGTCGTCGACGCGGCCGTCCGGCGAGACGACGTCGTCGAAAGCCGCGCCGTTCTCGGTGACCATGAGCGGCTGCGCGGGGAACTCGGCCGACAGGGCGAGCAGCAGCTCCGTCAGGCCTTCGGGCGCGATGTTCCAGCCCATCGCCGTATGAGGACCGGGTTGCTCGACGAACTCGACAATGGCGTCACTGCCCGGCCAGGCGGTTCCGCCCGCCGCGGCCTTGTGCCCGTCGTTGCTCTGGCGGGGGGAGGCTCCGTCCCACAGGCGCACAGTCGCCGTCGAGTAGTAGTTGACCCCGAGTACGTCCAGGGGGTGGTGGATGAGTGCCAGATCGCCGGGCCTCACGAACGACCAGTCCGACACGGCGGACGTGTCCGCCAGCAGATCCGCGGGGTATTCCCCGTGGAGCATGGGCCCGGTGAAGGCGCGGTTCGCGAGGGCGTCGATGCGACGCACGGCCTCGTCGGCGCCGTCGCCGGCACCGCGAAGCACGTGGAAGTTGAGCGTGACCGACAGGCCGGGATCCGCGGTCGAGGATGCGCGCAGGGCCGCCGCACCGAGTCCGTGAGCCAGGTTGAGATGATGCACGGCGGCGAGCGCCGCCGCCGGCTCGGTGCGTCCGGGCGCGTGCCCGCCTTGCCCGTAGCCGAGGTAGGCCGAGCACCAGGGCTCGTTCAACGTCGTGAACGTGTCGACGCGGTCGCCGAGCGCTGCGCCGACGACCGCCGCGTACTCCGCGAACGCCTCCGCGGTCTCGCGCACCGGCCAGCCCCCGGCATCCTCCAGCGGTTGGGGGAGGTCCCAGTGGTACAGCGTCGCGACGGGACGGATGCCGCGTGCTCGGAGCCCGTCCACGAGGCGCGAGTAGAAATCGAGTCCGGCGTTGTTCACTGCGCCGCGCCCGTCGGGAATCACGCGAGGCCACGAGATCGAGAAGCGATAGGCCCGCAGGCCCAGTTCCGCCATGAGGTCGAGGTCGCTCTCCCACCGGTGCAGATGATCGCACGCGACATCGCCGGTGTCGCCGTTCCAGACCTTCCCCGGAGTGCGGCTGAACGTGTCCCAGATCGACGGTCCGCGACCGGCGTCGGTCGCCCCGCCTTCGACCTGGTAGGCGGCGGTCGCCGATCCGAACACGAATCCCGGCGGGAAGACGAGCGGATGCGTCATCCCGTCACCGCCGTGCGGTCGACGTCGAAACTCTGCGCACGCCCATCCGGTGTCGTCACGGTGATCGTCGCGATGCCCGAACCGCCCGGGAAGACCCGCAGCTGCAGGCCGTCGAGGTAGTCGTAATCGGGACGGTCGGTGCGGGCGCCCCAGGGGAGCACCGCTCCGGGCCGCACGTAGAGGGGGAGACTCGTGACGTCGTGCATTTCGCGACGCCAGCCGCCGCCCTCGACGACCTCGCCGGTGAGCAGGTGCGTCCACGGCCCGGCGGGAAGGTAGAACTCCACCTCGCCCGACGCGGACAGCACCGGGGCCACGAGCAGATCAGCGCCGAGCATGTACT
>NZ_MKSL01000035.1:67907-117298 GCF_001897265.1 Microbacterium sp. 71-23 | reverse complement strand
TTCGAACCCGCCGATGTCATGGCTCCAGTGCGCGTACCCGCTGAGCGCGAGCGACAGGCCGCCGCGCAGCGTCTCTGCCATCGAGACGAAGCTCGAGGTGTTGTCGCCGCCCCAGTGCACGGGCATCGTCTGGCCGCCGGCTGTTCCCGACCGGGCGAACAGCACCGCCTCGCCCTCTCCCCGTACGCGCACGAGCACGTCGTGCACGGCGCGGTTGTACAGCTGGGCGTAGAGGTTGTGCATGCGCTCCGGATCGGATCCGTCGAACCACGCGACATCCGTCGGGATGCGCTCACCGAAGTCGGTCTTCACGCAGTCGACGCCCTGCCCGAGGAGCACCTCGAGCTTCGACTGGTACCAGGCGACGGCGTCGGGATTCGTGAAGTCGACGAGCCCCATGCCGGCCTGCCACATGTCCCACTGCCACACCGAGCCGTCGTGGCGGCGCACGAGGAATCCCCGCGCAGCACCCTCCTCGAACAGCTCCGAGTGCTGCGCGATGTAGGGGTTGATCCACACGCACACCTTGAGGTCGCGGTCGTGGAGTCGCCGCAGCATCCCCTCGGGATCGGGGAACACCCTCTCGTCCCACCGGAAGTCGCACCAGGTGAACTCGCGCATCCAGAAGCAGTCGAAGTGGAAGACCGAGATGGGAAGCTCGCGCCGCGCCATCTCGTCGACGAACGACGTGACCGTTGCCTCGTCGTAGTCGGTCGTGAAGGATGTCGACAGCCACAGGCCGTACGACCATGCCGGAACGATCGGCGGGCGGCCGGTCAGTGCGGTGTACCGTTCGAGAACCTGTGCGGGGGTAGGCCCCGCGATCACGAAGAACTCGATCGCCTCACCCGATACCGAGAACTGCACGCGCTCGACGGCCTCGCTGCCGACCTCGAAGGACACGTGACCCGGGTCGTTCACGAAGACCCCGTATCCGGCCGAGCTCAGGTAGAACGGTACGTTCTTATAGGCCTGTTCGCTGGATGTCCCGCCGTCGGCGTTCCAGATGTCGACCGTCTGCCCGTTCTTCACGAGCGGCCCGAAGCGCTCGCCGAGGCCGTAGACGAGCTCGCCGACGCCGAGGTCGAGCTGCGCGTGCATGAAGTGACGCCGACGCGGCACGCCGGTCTCGGCGGCGGCCCCGTCCACGGGACCCGGGTCGATCGAGGCATCCGCCGCGGTGTGCACCCAGGCCAGGGATCGATGTCCGCTGCCGGTCAGGCGGCGCCCGGCGAGCTCGAACGAGAGATCCCACGCACCCCTCCCGACCCGGGCCCGCAGGTCGCCGGTGACCAGCTCGCCCCCGTCTTCGGTGAGGTGTGCGGCGCCGGCGCGCCCCGCTCCCGGGAGCGGGAAGCCCGGCGTCGCGGGCGTGCCGCGGTGGTGTTCGACGCGCACGCGCACGACCCCCTCCAGCGGCGACGAGAGCGACACCGTGAGCGTCGGGCGGTTCAGCACATCGCCGCGCCGCTCGATCACCTTGGTCGGGGCGAGCACGGTGAGCGCTTCGCCGTCGACCCCGTCCTCGCGGCGGTCGATCTCATAGGCCTCCTGGGCGTAGAGCGCAGCGACTCCCGGTCGCATCTGCCAGAACCCGTCGGTGAACTTCATTACTTGACTGCTCCTGCGGTGATGCCGCGCGTGAGTGTGCGCTGGAAGATGAGGAAGAAGAGGAGGGTGGGGATGATGCCGAGCAGTGCGGACGCGCTCGTCGTGGTGACATCCATCAATCGATCGCCCTGCAGCACGCTGATCGCGACCGGCACCGTCTGGTTCGCGTTCGACACCAGGAATGTGAGCGGGATGAGGAACTCGTTCCACGTCCAGATGAAGAAGAAGATGAGCAGCACCGACAGGGTCGGTCGGCTGATCGGGAACACGACCCGCCACAGGATCTGCCACCGGCTGGCGCCGTCCATCGCGGCGGCCTCGAGCACTTCCTTGGGGAAGGTGCCGTAGACCGCGGACAGGAGGTAGGTGCCGAACGCCGCCTGGATCACGGTGAAGATGATGATGACCGACCAGACGTTGTTGTACAGCCCCACCGCCTTGGCCATGTAGTACAGCGGGTAGAGGAGCGCCTCTTGCGGCAGCAGGTTGGCCAGGAGGAACAGCAGCACGATCCACGTGCGTCCGCGCACGCGGCCGATGCCGATCGCGAAGGCGTTGAGCACCGAGATCAGCACGGCCAGCACGGCGACCATGCCGGAGATGAACACGGAGTTCCACACCTTCTGCGGGAAGTCCACGCGCTGCCAGAACGCGGCGAGACCGTCGAACGAGATGTGCGTCGGGAACGCGAGCGGTCCGCCGTTGGAGTAATCGGCGGGCGTCTTGAACGAGTTCACGAGGATCAGGTAGAACGGCGCGATGATGAGCAGCGCCGCGACGATCGCGAACGCGAGCATCAGCCAGTCGACGCCGCGCGCACGGTTGGCGCGCCGAGGGCGACGGCTCGGGCGGGTCGCCGTGCGTCCCGTCGTGAGAGTCATGGTGTCGGCCATCAGAGTCCCGCCCGTTCCTTGCGCTCGGACGCGTTCTGCGCCCGGATGAACAGCACCGCGACGATCGCGATGACGATGGTGAGCGCGGTGGCGATGGTCGCGCCGTAGCCGACCTGCTGCGCCTGGAAGAACTGGCTGTACGAGTAGTACGACGGCACGATGGTCGCCGTTCCAGGCCCGCCGCGGGTGAGCACGTACACGGGCCCGAACACCTTCAGTGCGGCGATCGTGCAGGTGAGGGCGACCACGTAGATCTCCGGTCGGATGATGCTCACGGTGATCGCGCGGAAGCGCTGGAACCAGTTCGCGCCGTCGAGCTCGGCAGCCTCGTACAGCTCGGGGTCCACGCGCTGGAGGGCCGCCATGAACACGACGACCGGGTAGCCGATCTGCACCCAGACGAGCACCGCCATGATGGCCCACAGCGCCGTGTCGGGGCTGCCGAGCCAGTCGTGGGTCAGGCCGCCGAGGCCCACGGCCTCGAGCAGCGAGTTCAGGGCGCCGTCCTGCGGACGCAGCACCCAGCCGATCACGATGCCGGCGATGGCGACCGGCAGGATCTGCGGGAGGTAGTAGGTGGCCCGCAGGAAGCTCGCGAGTCGACCGCCGAACTTGCGCCCGATGACGTCGAAGAGCAACGCCGCCAGCACCAGCCCGATGATCGTCGGGAGCACGACCATCGCGACGATCATCCAGATGCTGTTCCCGAACGACGTCCAGAACTTCTCATCGCCGAGCAGCCGCGTCCAGTTGGCGAGGCCCACCCACACGGGGGGCTTGATCCCCCGCCACGTCGTGAAGCTCAGGTAGACGTTCCAGGCGAGCGGGATGATGATCACCGCCGTGAGGAGCACGAGCCCGGGGACGAGGTAGAGCCAGTACGCACCGCGTCCGGCACGGCCCCGCTGCGGGATGAGCGGTTCGTCGGGAGGAAGGCGTCGAGCGCGGGCGCGCCGGACGAAGGGAACACTGGTCATGGTGGGTCTCTCGCGGTTCGGGTCGGTGGGGGCGGGGCCGGTGAACCGGCCCCGCCCCGGGGTGTCAGCGCATCGTCGAGGCGTACGTCTCGTACTCGCTGCCGAGAGCGGACTGCACCTTCGACGGATCCGTCCCGTTGACCAGGTTCTGCAGCTGGGCGACGAGGGTGTCGTAGAAGGTCGGCGTCGGCCAGTCGGGATAGAACGCGAGCCCGTCCTTGGCGGTGATCGCGTTGAACGCCGAGATCAGCTCTTTGCTCTTTGCGTCGGTGATGTCCGAGGGGTTCGCCGCAACGGGGACGCCACCGTTGTTGCCGATGATCGCCTGGATCTCGGGGCGCATGGTGATGTCGATGAACTTGTAGGCGAGGTCCTTGTTCTTCGCGTTCGCGGGAACCACCCAGAGGTTGCCAGAGGATCCGAGGCTGAGGTCGGAGCCGGGGAAGGGGAAGATGCCCCAGTCGTAGTTCTTGATCTCCGAGGTGAAGCGGCCGTACCACCAGCTGCCGGAGACGAAGATCGGGTACTTGCCGGCGATGAACGCCGTGCCGGCGTCCTCCGCCTTCATCCCGGCGACGTCCTTGGAGATGTAGCCCTTGTCGACGTACTGCTTGAGGGTGTCGGTGGCGTAGCTGATCTGCGTGCCCTGCCAGTCCACGGGCGACTTGTAGAGCTGGTAGTCGTTGACCCAGTTGCGGTCGGCCTTGCTGAGGGCGAGCTGGTACCAGAGCTGGCCGAGCGGGTATTCGGCACCGGCCTCGGCGAGGGGGGTGATGCCCTTGGCCACGAAGGCGTCGAGCACCTTCACGAAGTCGTCGTAGGTGGTGGGCACCTGCAGGCCGGCGTCGGCGAACATTTGCTTGTTGTAGTACACGGTGACGAACTCGCCGTAGTTGGGCACGCCGTACCACTTGTCGCCGCCCATGATGCCCTTGTCGTCGTACTTGGCGGTGGTCTGCAGCGACGACGCGAGCTTCTTGTCCCAGCCGTACTGGCTCACCGCACCGGAGATGTCGGTGAGCAGTCCCTGGCTCGCGAGCAGGCCGGCGGTGGCGTTGCCCTTGTTGTACTCCATGACGTCCGGAGCCTCGTCGGAGTTGAGCACCTGGCTCGCCGTGGAGCGAATCTGCTCGAAGCTCTTCGACTCGTACTCGACCTTGGCGCCGGTCTCCTGTTCGAAGATCTTCACGGCCTCGGCCCAGCCCTTGCCCATCGCGCTGTCCGCGCTCTCGTAGTCCCAGAGCTTGAGCGTGTTGGACGAGTCGGTGGCGGCGGAGCTTCCGGCGCCGGAGCAGCCGGCGAGCACGAGCCCGGCGGCCATGACGAGGCCGACGGCCGCGGCCGCCCGCTTCGCGGTGAGGTGTGATCTGCGTGCCATCGTTGGCACTCCTTTCTCGGTGACCGTCATCGGTCGGGTGTGTGTGGAAGGGACGATGAGTCGAAGCGCTTCGATAACGCGGATGCCACAGCTCGGCGGAGCGGCGTCATCCCGCGCGACGAGCGGCGGCCGGGGGTGGGGCGATCGAGGCGTGAGATCGATAGGTCGGCGGGATGAGGTGGACGCCGGGTGCACAGCGCCCGTCGTCGAGGCAGGCCATCGCGAGCGCGACCGCGCGCTCGCAGGACTCCTCCGGAATCAGCGGGAGGGCGTCGATCGGCGTGGTGAGCGTCGCCGTGTCGAAGGAGGATCCGACCGAAATCAGGGAGATGTCGGTGGGAACGTCGAGGCCGCGCGCGTCGAGCGCGGCGAGTGCGATCGCGTGGCAGGTGTCGGAGCAGTGCAGGAGGATGGCCGTCGCCCCGGCGTCGAGCATCTCGGAGATGCCCTGGCGGACCGCCGAAGTGGAGGTCGCGCCCACACCGGTGTGGCGGAAGTCGTGCGCGATCCCATGGTCGTCGGCGCGACGCCGGAAGGCCTCGCGCACGCGGGGAGGGAAGTTCGACCGGTCGTACGAGACTTCGGGATGCCCCAGCATGCCGATGCGCCGGTGGCCGAGGGCCGCGAGACGGTCGACCGCCTCGATGGTCGCGGCCTCGAAGTCCAAGTCGACGCAGACGAGTCCGTCGTGGTCGTCGGGTACGCCGATGAAGACGCTCGGCACCGGGATTCGGCGCGCCAGCGCGACCCGGTCGTCGTCGGGCGCGACGTCGAGCACCAGAACCGCGTCCGCGAGCGCGCTGTCGGCGACCCGCTGCATCCCCGTGGTGGTCTCGGCGTCGGTGAGCAGCAGCACGTCGTAGTCGACCTTCCGCGCCGCGATCGCGGTGGCCAGCACGAACGCCATGTGGGTGGGCGCGTGGGTGTCCAGGCGCAGCGGCTCGGTGAGTGCGAAGATGCGCGTGCGTCGGCCGGCGAGCATGCGGGCTCCGGCATTGGGGCGGTAGCCGAGTTCGTCGATCGCGGCCTGGATGCGCCGCCGGGTGTCGACCGCGACGGGCCGCTTGCCGCTCAGGGCGTAGGAGACGGTGCTGATGGACACGCCCGCGGCTCGCGCCACGTCGTCGATCGTCGCCATCTCTGCTCCATCGTCAGGACTTCGAAGCGCTTCGATCGGCGCCTCGACAGGGAGACTATTCAGAGCGGAGGACTTCGCGCAAGTCTTTTGTCGAGATTGCCAACAAATGACGTCGCGCACGCCGGCGGGTGCGCCTCTTCGACGCCGTCGAATCCACCCGCGCGCGTCGAATCCACGCCTCCCGCGCGGGCATGACGCGTGGATTCGGCGGGGTCGTGTGGATTCGGCGGAAGTGGGGGAGGAAGGGAGAGAGGGGGGAGAGGGGAGAAAGGGGGATGCCGCGGCATCCGCCCGATCAGAGCGAGATCTCGGCGATCGTCTCGCCGAACTCGGTCTCGCCCACGGGGGTGAAGCCGACGCGGCGGAAGAAGGCCTCGGGGCCGCCGTCGCCCGGCTCGTAGATGACGGTGAGACGGCTCGAGCCGCGCGTGCGCGCCTCGGCGAGCAGGCCGTCGACGGCGAACCGCCCGATGCCCTTGCCCTGGTCGTCGGCGTCGACGTTGATGCGCCAGAGCACCGAGCGGAAGTGGTCCTGGAGGGCGTCCGGGTCGAAGTTGCCGCTCACGAAACCGACCACATCGTCACCCTCGAGCACGACGCGCTGCCAGGTGGTGGTGGGGTTCACGACGGTCGCGGCGATGCCGTAGCTCACCGGTGCGAGGAACTGCTCCTGCCCGGGTTTCAGCGACAGATTGTTCACGGCCACAATGGTGGCGGCGGAGAGCTCTTCCAGACGGAGGTCGGCCATGGTCACAGGCTAGCCCCTGTGCGGGTGCGTCCCAACGCCTGTGTGCGAACCTCACAAGAAGCCCATGGATGCCGCTGCCACCGGGGGTCGCGGCATCCATGAATTCTCTTGATATCGAGATACTTTCTCCGTGCGATAGGCTGGTCCGCGGTCTGAGAAGCGCACGAGAAGTGAGGATCCACCGGTGGAGAAGATCAAGGTCGAGGGAACGGTCGTCGAGCTCGATGGCGACGAGATGACCCGCATCATCTGGCAGTTCATCAAGGACTCCCTCATCCACCCGTACCTCGATGTGAACCTCGAGTACTACGACCTCGGCATCGAGCACCGCGATGCGACCGACGACCAGGTCACGATCGACGCGGCGCACGCGATCCAGAAGCACGGCGTGGGCGTCAAGTGCGCCACCATCACCCCCGACGAGGCCCGCGTCGAGGAGTTCGGCCTGAAGAAGATGTGGAAGTCGCCCAACGGCACCATCCGCAACATCCTCGGTGGCGTGATCTTCCGCGAGCCGATCATCATCTCCAACATCCCGCGCCTCGTGCCGGGCTGGAACAAGCCGATCATCATCGGCCGCCACGCCTTCGGCGACCAGTACCGCGCGACCGACTTCCGCTTCGCCGGCAAGGGCACGCTGACCGTCGAGTTCACGCCCGAGGATGGCAGCGAGCCGCTGAAGTTCGAGGTCTACCAGGCGCCCGGCGACGGCGTCGCCCAGGTGCAGTACAACCTCGACGCGTCGATCCGCGACTTCGCCCGCGCCTCGCTGAACTACGGTCTCGCGCGCAAGTTCCCGGTCTACCTCTCGACCAAGAACACGATCCTGAAGGCCTACGACGGCCGCTTCAAGGACCTGTTCCAGGAGGTCTACGACGCCGAGTTCAAGCAGGCGTTCGAGGCCGAGGGACTGCACTACGAGCACCGCCTCATCGACGACATGGTCGCCTCCTCGCTCAAGTGGGAGGGCGGCTACGTCTGGGCGTGCAAGAACTACGACGGTGACGTGCAGTCCGACACCGTCGCGCAGGGCTTCGGCTCGCTGGGCCTCATGACCTCCGTGCTCACCACCCCCGACGGCAAGATCGTCGAGGCGGAGGCCGCGCACGGCACCGTCACGCGTCACTACCGCCAGCACCAGCAGGGCAAGCCCACCTCCACCAACCCGATCGCCTCGATCTTCGCGTGGACGCGCGGCCTGCAGCACCGTGGCGTGCTCGACGGCAACCAGCCCCTCATCGAGTTCGCGGCCACCCTCGAGGACGTCGTGATCACCACGGTCGAGTCGGGCGCCATGACCAAGGACCTCGCGATGCTCGTCGGCCCTGAGCAGGCCTGGCAGACCACCGAGGACTTCCTCTCGACGATCGACGCGAACCTCAAGGCGCGCCTGGGCGCCTGAGACGTCACGACGAAGGGGCGGATGCCGCAGCATCCGCCCCTTCGTCGTGACAGGGGTTCGACCCGGGCTCAGTAGTGCACGCTGACCTGCGTGCCGATCGGCGCCCAGGTGTAGACGAACTTCGCGTCGGGGATGCGCATGTTCACGCAGCCGTGGCTGACGCCGCGGATGCCGAACTCGTTGTGCCAGTAGGCGCCGTGCAGCGCCTCGTCCCCGTTGTAGTAGGAGACCCACGGCACGTTCTTGGTGCAATAGGTCGAGGTCGCCGTGCACCCCATGTCCTGCAGTGCGATGTGCGCGTAGATACGGAAGTTGCCCGTCGAGGTCGGCGTGGACGGCTTGCCGGGGGAGACCGGGTAGCTCGCGACGACCTGCCCGTTCTCGTAGAGCGTCGTGGTGAGGGTGGTCAGGTTGACGTCGATGTTGCGGCTCACCGTCTCGGTCTGGAACGCGGTCTCGGCGACCTGGAGACGGTAGACGCCGGCGTCGGGGGATGTGGTGGCCGACCCGAGCTGCGACGCGAAGGCTGCGGCGATGCCGGTGGTGTCGCCGATCGAGCGGCCATTCGTGCCGTCGTTCTCGGTGCCCAGCTGCTTGCCCTGGAGGTCGGTGATGATCTTGGCGTTCACGGGCGCGGTGTCGACCGCCGCGGCGAGTCCGTCGACGGCCTTCTGGATGCCGGTGCGGTCGGCGGTCACCGTGAGGGCGCCGTTCGCGTCGCTGACCGTCAGCCACGAGGCGACCGTCGCGGCGTCGAGCGGGACCGTGCGCTCCTCGCCGACGTAGAAGCCGGCCGTGGAGAGCACATGGTTGAGGTTCGAGGCCACGGCGGTGGCGGCATCCGTGGTCACCGCGGGGCTGAGCGGCACGCGCTGGCCCGAGATCGTCGTCGCTGAGCGACCGTCGGTGAAGGCGCTCACGAGGGCGGCCGTCACGGCGGTCGCGTCGAGGCCGGAGCCTGCGACCGCCGGGGTCACGGTGTACGCGCCGGATGCGCTGTCGAAGCCGACCGATGCATCGGTCGGCTCGGTGTTCTGGTCGGGGGCCGCGGCCGCGAGCACCTTGTGCACGGCTGCCGCGTCGACGGTCACGTTCACCGCGACCGGGGTGCCGTTCCACTGGGTGACGTTCCATGCCGGGCGGGTCTCGAACACCGACGAGGCGATCTCGGTGGCGTTCACCGTCGCGCCCAGATCGGCACCGGTGACCGAGACGGTGCCCGCCGACGTCGTGATGTCGACCGTGGTCTCGGCGAGTCGCTGGGTGATGGCGGCGGCGGCGGACCCCGGCGTCATCCCGCCGACGGTGACACCGGCGACGGCGGTGCCCGGAGCGATGAGCACGAGCGATGCGGCGACGACCGCGACGACGGCGAGCGCGACGGCCGGCGCACCGATCCACCAGCCCAGGCGACGGCGCGCACGCGGCGGCTCGGCTGGCGCCCAGGCGTACTCGGGCTCCGGCGTGTGCGCGGACTCGTTGGACATCGGCAACCCCCTGCGATTCGTGCCTCCATGGTACGCGTGGGGCTGGAGGGGAAATGCCCGGTGAGGTCACATTCGCATCACACCGGGCAGGGGGTCAGGACACGCCGCAGACCTCGCCGAACCGCCCGAGCGCGCCCTGCATGTCGGCGGAGAGTCCGGCGAGGTCGTCGAGCTTGCTCGCGTCTCCGGCGGCCATCGCGGTCATGGCGTCGCCGACCGACGCGTAGAGCTCGATGAGCGGCACCACGGCCGCCGCGACCGCGTCGTTCGTGATCTGCGGCTGGGTGTCGCGCAGGCGCGCCGAGGCGTCGGCGAGAGCGGATGCCGCGGCCTGCGCGTCGCTCTGCTCGGAGACTCCGCTCCCCACGTCGGCGATCGTCGACGCGACGAGCGCGCAGGCCTCGGCGGTCGATTGGCCCGCGTCGCCGGGCTGGTCGACAGCGGTGCCGGAAGAGGCGGGCGCCGCGGTTCCGGTGCACCCGGCGGCGAGGAGGACGACCACGAGGAGGAGTGCGGCGACCGCGCCGTTGCGGGCGCCGCGGCGGGGGGAAGCGGGCATGTCTCTGACCTCCAGACCGGGTCAGGCTACGGGCTGGCGCGGGAGCGTGTGCATCGTTCCCCACAGGACCGTGGCGCCGGCACGGCCACGTAACGGTTGTGTTAATCGTCGGCGGCGCGGGAAGGAAATGCTTGCGTCAAGTTTGTTCGTAAGGTGTACTAACAAACATGACGACGACGGATGTCCCGCGCAGCCCCTCCGGGCACGAGGGAGCAAGTGCTCTCGCCTTCGCCCCCGGTCGTGCCCTCCGGTCGGGCGTCAAGGTGCTCCCCGAGCACGCGCGCGCCCACAATCGATCCCTCGTCCTCCAGACGCTCTACCACCAGGGCGCGATGAGCCGGGCCGACCTCTCGCGGGAGACCGGCCTCACCCGCGTCACCATCTCCGACCTCGTCGCCGAGCTCATCGGCGACGGGCTCATGATCGAGAAGGGCGTGCGGGAGGACTCCCGGCCCGGAAAGCCCGCGATCCTCGTCGACATCCACCGCGACGGGCACCGCATCGTCGGCCTCGACCTCTCCGGTGCCGACGTCTTCCTCGGTGCGGTGCTCACCCTCGACGGCGACATCGTCGCGCGCGCCGAGCGGCCGCATCCGTCCGACCCCGCCGAGGTGCTCCCCACCGTCATCGACCTCGCCCGCCAGCTCGTCGGCGAGGCCCACGCCCCCGTGCTCGGCGTCGGCGTCGGCACCCCGGGCGTCGTCGACGACCGCGGCATCGTGCTCACCGCCCCCAACCTCGGATGGGCCGGCTTCGACCTCGAGGGCGCCCTGAACGCCGCCCTCGACCTGCCCGTGCTCGTCGCCAACGACGCGAACGCCGCCGTGCTCGCTGAGTACACGTTCGGCGGCGCGGGCGACGACGTGCTGCTGGTCAAGGTCGGACGCGGTGTCGGCTCGGGACTGCTCGCGGGGGGCCAGCCCATGCGCGGCGCCCGCTTCGCCGCGGGCGAGCTCGGACACGTCACCGTCGGCACCGACGGCGGCCCCGTGTGCGCGTGCGGCAAGGTCGGCTGCCTCGAGGCGTGGCTTGCCGTGCCCGCGATCGAGGCGCGCATCGCCGCCGACCCGGCCGCGGGCGACACCGTGCTGCGTGAGGCGGGCGAACGGCTCGGCATCGCGCTCGCCCCCGTCGTCGGGGTGCTCGACCTGTCGGAGATCGTGCTCTCCGGCCCCACTGAACTCCTCGGCGGTGTGCTTGCGCAGGCCACCGCCGAGGCCCTCCGCACCCGAACGCTCGCGCCCTTCCATGAGGGCGTGCGGGTGCGGATGACGGCGCAAGGCGCGGACATCGTCCTGCGCGGCGCCGCCGTCATGGTGCTGACCGCCCGGCTCGGAGTCTCGTAGCCGGCGGTCGACCAGGAAGCAGGCGGCATCCGTCGCCACCACCCACCACACCAGAGAGAACACAGAAGGACACCCATGAAGAAGTCCCTCGGAGCGGTCGCCCTCCTCGGCGCCGCGGCCCTCGCGCTCAGCGGCTGCGCCGGCAGCGGCAGCGGCGGGTCGACCTCCAGCGGCCCTGCGCAGATCCGCGTCTGGCTCGTCGGAACGGACACCCCCCAGGAAGCCCGCGATTACCTCGTGAAGACGTTCGAGGCGCAGAACCCCGGTTCGACGCTCGTCATCGAACAGCAGCAGTGGACGGGCCTCGTCGACAAGCTCACCACGAGCCTGTCGTCGAACGACACCCCCGACATCGTCGAGATGGGCAACACCCAGGCCGCCGCCTTCACCTCGAGCGGCGCCCTCGCCTCGCTCGACGACATCAAGGACCAGCTGGGCGGCAGCGACCTGCTCCCCGGCTTCGTCGAGGCCGGGACGTACGACGGCACGCTCTACGCCGCCCCGTACTACTCCGGTGCCCGCGTCGTGTTCTACAACACGGCCCAGTACCAGCAGGCGGGCGTGTCAGTGCCGACGACGCTCGATCAGTACATCTCGAATGCGCAGACCCTCGCCCAGAAGCTCCCTGGCGTCTCGGGCGTGTACTTCCCCGGGAAGGACTGGTACAACGCGCTGCCGTTCATCTGGGCCAACGGCGGCGACATCGCCACGCAGGACTCGAGCGGCAAGTGGACCGCCCAGTTCGAGAGCGACGCGTCGGTGAAGGGCCTCCAGCAGGTGCAGGAGCTCATGAAGACCTCGCTCGCCCCCAAGGACGGCGACGAGACCGACGGCTGGGTGCCCTTCCGCACCGAGAAGGCCGCGACCTACTCCGCCCCCAGCTGGGCGTACTGGTCGATCGTCGCCGACGAGAACAAGGCGCCCACGGCTCTCGCCAACACGACCGGCTACTTCGCCCTCCCGGGCGCCGGCGGCGGTGTCGCCCCCGTCTTCGCGGGCGGCTCGAACATCGGCATCGCCGCGAAGTCGCAGCACCAGGACCTGGCCAAGAAGGCGCTCGAGATCATGCTCGGCACCGACTACCAGGGCCTGCTCGCCAAGGCGGGGCTCGTGCCGGCGCGCACGTCGCTCGGCGGCCAGGTCGCCGCGGCCACGCCCGAGCTCGCGAAGGTGATCGCCTCGGCGGCCGCCAACGCGAAGCTCACCCCGGCCTCGCCCAAGTGGGCGGACGTCGAGGCCAAGGGCATCCTCCAGGACTTCTTCGTGCAGCTGGCCAATGGCGGCGACGCGAAGACCCTGGCGACGGCGCTCGACCAGCAGATCGACAGCATCCTCAACGGATGACCCACCCCGGGGCGCCCCGCATCGCGGGGCGCCCCGTTCCCTGCCCGGATTCCCCCCCCGACCCCCGACGAGAGGAGGCGCGCGATGACCACCCAGCTCGCCCCGACGGTGACGGATGCCGCGTCCGGCGGCTCCGCCCGCTCCGCGCCGCCCGTCCGGCGCCGCCGTTCCCGCACCCCGTGGGTGCTGCTGCTGCCGGCGTTCATCATGCTGGCCGTGTTCATCGGCTGGCCGCTGGTGCAGCTGATCGTGATGTCGTTCCAGAAGTTCGGGCGCGAGCAGATCTTCGGGAAGCCGCCGCTGTTCGTCGGCCTCGAGAACTACGCGCGGGTGCTCAGCGACCCCGAGTTCTGGACCGTGCTCGCCCGCAGCGTCGTGCTGTGCGTCGTGAGCGTGACCGCCACCATGATCCTCGGCGTGCTGATCGCGGTGCTCATGACGAAGCTGCGCGCGGTCATGCGCACCGCCGTCTCGGTCGCACTGCTGCTCGCCTGGGCGATGCCGGCCCTCACCGCCACGATCGTGTGGGGCTGGATCTTCGACACCCAGTACGGTCTCGTGAACTGGGTGCTCACCCGGGTGACGGGCCAGGACTGGACGGGCCACAGCTGGCTGATCGACCCGGTGAGCTTCTTCACGGTCGCCGCCATCATCATCACGTGGGGCGCCGTGCCGTTCGTCGCCTTCACCGTCTACGCCGGTCTCACCCAGGTGCCCGATGAGGTGCTCGAGGCGGCCGCGCTCGACGGGGCCGGCGGGCTCCAGCGGTTCCGCCTCGTGGTCTTCCCCTACCTCCGCTCGATCCTCACGGTGCTGCTGATCCTGCAGATCATCTGGGATCTGCGCGTGTTCGCGCAGATCTACGCCCTGCAGACGGTGGGCGGCGTGCGCGCCGACACGAACACGATCGGCGTCTACATCTACAGCGTCTCGATGGCCTCGGGCGACCTCGGCGCGGGCGGGGCGATCAGCGTCATCCTCGTCGTCATCATGCTCGCCCTCTCGGCGTACTACATCCGCTCCATGCTCAAGGAGGACCGCGCGTGAGCGCCCTCGCCCGCCGACGCACCTCCCGCGTGCTGTTGAACGCCGCCGCGGTCGTCGTGATCGCGTGCTCGATCTTCCCCGTCTACTGGATGGTCAACACCTCGCTGCTGCCGGGGTCCGCCATCAAGAGCGACACCCCGCACCTGTGGCCCGACCTGTTCACGGTGCAGAACTACGTCACCGCGCTCGGCTCCAGCGGCTTCGGCGCGGCCCTGCTCACGAGCGTCGTCGTGACGGTCGTGACGGTCGCCGCCGCCCTCGTCTTCGCCTTCCTCGCGGCGATCGTGCTGTCGCGGTTCCGCTTCCGCGGGCGCACCGCGATCATCGTGACGGTGCTCGTCGTGCAGATGATCCCTGCGGAGTCGATGATCATCTCGACCTTCCGCGTGCTCGACGGCTGGCACCTCGTGAACACGATGATCGGGCTGTCGCTCGTCTACATCGCGCTCGTGCTGCCGTTCACGATCTGGACCCTGCGGGGGTTCGTCGCCGGCATCCCCGCCGACCTCGAGGAGGCGGCGATGATCGACGGCTGCAGCCGTACCGGCGCGTTCTGGCGGGTGACGTTCCCCCTGCTCGCCCCGGGACTCGTCGCCACCGGCGTGTTCGCGTTCATCCAGGCGTGGAACGAGTTCGTGTTCGCGCTCGTGATCATGACCCGCCCCGAATCGCAGACGCTGCCGATCTGGCTGCGCAGCTTCGTGCAGGCCACGAAGGCGACCGACTGGTCGGTCGTGATGGCCGCATCCACGCTCATGGCGATCCCCGTGATCGTGTTCTTCCTGATCGTGCAGCGGCGCATGGCCGCGGGCCTCGTGTCGGGGGCGGTCAAGGGATGACCCGGATGCCGCGCAGCGCCCCTCCTCGCGGGGGAGGCGCCTCATGAGGGTGGGCCTCGACGTCGGCGGTACGAAGACCGACGCCGTCGCCGTCGACGACGCGACCGGGGAGGTGGTCGTGCGGGTGCGCCGCCCGACGCGAGTGGGCCCGGAGGGCGTCGTTCGCACGATCGTCGACACGGTGCACGACCTCGCCGGCGAGCTCGGCGTCGCCGTCGCGTCGTTCGCCTCGGTGGGGGTCGGGCTTCCGGGCCAGGTGGACGACCGCGGCGAGCGGGTCGCGCACGCGGTCAATCTGGGGCTCGAGCGGCTGGAGGTGGCATCCGTCGTCGCGTCTGTGCTCGGCACGCCGGTGCGGGTAGAGAACGACGTGAAGGCGGCCGCGCTCGGCGCCTACGCGATCGAACGGCTCGACCGCAGCATGGCCTACCTGAACCTCGGCACGGGCGTGGCCGCCGGCATCGTCGTCGACGGCGACCTGTGGCGCGGTGCACGGGGGGCGGCGGGCGAGGTGGGCCACGTGTCCATCGATCCGCGCGGGCCCGCGTGCCGTTGCGGCCAGCGCGGATGCATCGAGGCCCTCGCCGGAGGCGGGGCGATCGCCGAGAGGTGGGGGCGCGCGGCCGTGCTGCCGGTGCGCGACGTGTTCGACGCTGCCGACGCCGGCGATCCGCGGGCGGTCGAGCTGCGCGACGGCCTCGCGCGCGGCGTCGCCGCCGCCGTGCGCCTGCTGGTGCTGACGTGCGACGTCGACACCGTCGTGCTCGGCGGCGGGCTGACCGCCCTGCGCGAGCGCCTCACCGTGCCGGTGCAGGCGGCGCTCGACGAGGGCACCGCGGCATCCGGATTCCTCCGTTCCCTCGACGTGCCCGCCCGGCTGCGTCTGCTGCCCCCGGCCTCGCCGGCACCCGCCTTCGGTGCGGCGCTCGTCGGCGCCGCCGCGACCCGGAAGACGATGACCCATGGCTGAGATCGTGATCCTCCCCGACGCGGATGCCGCGGGCTCCCTCGTCGCCCGCGAGATCGCCGCCCTCATCGCCCGCACGCCCGACGCGGTGCTGGGGCTCGCGACCGGTTCCACGCCGCTGCCGGTCTACCGCGCCCTCGCGCGGCTCGTTGCCGACCTCGATGTGTCGCGGGTGCGCGGCTTCGCGCTCGACGAGTACGTCGGGCTCGAGCCGGGGCATCCCGAGTCGTACCGCGCGGTCATCACGCGCGAGGTGGTCGAGCCGCTGGGCCTCGACCCCGACCGGGTGCGCACGCCCGACGGGGCGCTCGAGGGCATCGCGCACGCCGGCGCCGACTACGAACGGGCGATCGCCGAGGCGGGCGGGGTGGATCTGCAGATCCTCGGCATCGGCTCCGACGGGCACATCGGCTTCAATGAGCCGGGCTCGTCGTTCGCCTCGCTCACGCGCGTGAAGACCCTGACGGCGCAGACGCGGCGCGACAACGCGCGCTTCTTCGCGTCCCCGGACGACGTGCCGATGCACTGCATCACGCAGGGACTCGGCACGATCCTGCGGGCGCGCCACCTGGTGCTCCTCGCGTTCGGCGAGGGCAAGGCGGCGGCGGTCGCCGGCGCGGTCGAGGGACCGCTGTCGGCCTCGGTGCCCGGGTCGGCGATCCAGCTGCACCCGCACGCCACGGTCGTGATCGACGAGGCCGCGGCGTCGGCGCTGGGCGACGCCGACTACTACCGCTACGCCTGGGCGAACAAGCCGGCCTGGCAGGGTCTGTGACCGGAGCCGCTCACTCCCACGCGAGTCGCAGCAGGTGATTGCGGCTGAGGTTCGCGAGCGGGGTGGATGCGGCATCCGCCGCGGTCAGCCAGCGCAGCTCCTCGATCTCCCCGCCGCGCGCGACGTCGGCATGGCGCACCCGCACCCGGAACGCGTCGGCCACGACCGTGTGGCCGGGCTCGTTCGCCGCTAGATCGCGGAACACTCCGAGCGGCTCGACCTGCGCCGGGTCGACGTGCACGCCGATCTCCTCCGCGATCTCCCGCACGAGCGCCGTCGTGGCGTCCTCGCCGGCCTCGGGCTTCCCGCCCGGCTGCTGGAACACGACCGCACCGGCCTTGCGCACCACGACCGCCCGGCCGTGCTCGTCGATCACGACGCCGGCGCTCACCCGGATCTCGGGGGCCGGCTCGAACACCTTCCCCGGGTTGAGGATGCCGGCCGGATCGAACGCCTGCCGCACGCGCTGCTGCAGCTGCCACTGGGCGTCGCCGAGCTCGTCGCGCAGCCACCGGCGCTTCAGCACGCCGACGCCGTGCTCGCCGGTGAGGGTGCCGCCGAGCCGCAGCGCCGCCTGGAACAGCGCGTCCGCCGCCTCCCAGACCGCCGGGGGCACCTCGGGTCCGTCGAAGATGAAGTTGGGGTGCAGGTTGCCGTCACCGGCATGCGCGACCGCGGGGATGCGCAGTCCGTAGCGCGCCTCGACGGCCGCGATCTCGTCGAACATCGCCGCCAGCTGCGAGCGGGGCACCGAGACATCCTCGATGAGGGTCGTGCCGAGCCGCGCCATCGCGGGGTGCATCGACCGGCGGATGCGCAGCAGCTCCTCGCCGCGGGCGGCGTCGGTGGTCACCTCGACCTCGCCGCCGTGCGCCGCGAGGATCTGCGCGACCTCGGCGGCCTCGGCGGCGGCCGCGGGGCCGTCGGTCTGGATGGTCAGCTGCGCGGCGCCCGCGGGCGGCGGCGCGAGCTCGAGCAGGTCGTGCACGGCCGCGAGGCTCGCGGCATCCATCAGTTCCATGATGGCGGGCTGCACTCCGGCGGCCGTGACGGCGGCGGACGCCGCGGCAGCGGTGCGCACGTCGGCGAACACCGCCGCGATCGTCGAGACCTCGCCGGGCACGCGACGGCGCAGCTTCAGGGTCGCGCCGACGATGACGCCGAGGGTTCCCTCCGACCCGATGAGCAGCGATGTGAGGTCGTAGCCGGTGACGCCCTTCACGGTGCGGTGGCCGAGGTGCAGCAGGGTGCCGTCGGCGAGCACCGCGTCGACCCCGAGCACCGCGTCGCGCACGACGCCGTACTTCGCGCACAGCAGGCCGCCGGCGCCGGTCGCGATGTTGCCGCCCACGGTCGAGATCGCGCGGGAGGCCGGGTCGGGCGCCCACCACAGGCCGTACGGGGCGAGATGGGCGTCGAGGTCGGCGTTGACGATGCCCGGCTCGACGACGGCGATGAGGTCGTCGGGCCGCACCTCGAGCACCCGGTCCATGTGGCGCACCGACAGGGCGATCTCGCCGCCGCCGGCGTTCGCGCCGCCCGCGAGACCCGTGCCGGCGCCACGGGTGACGACGGGGGTGCCGGTGGCGCTCGCGATGCGCAGCACCTGCTGCACGTCGGCGACCGATCGGGCCTCGACGACGCACAGCGGCGGGGCGGATGCCGCGTGGCCCGACGCGTCCGCACGGGCGGCCTCACGGGCGGCGACGCTCACGTCGACGCGGCCGGGCAGCGTCTGCTGCAGCCGGGCGACGACGTCGGCCGCGCTCATCCCAGGCGCCGCAGGCCCGCGATGAGTCCGACCGTCACCGCGACGATGCCGTAGCCGAGGCCGACCCACGCGAGCCCCATCGACCAGAAGGCGATCGTGGCGCTCACGTAGACGAGCAGCTCGACGGCGGCGCGCACGAACGGGTGCACCCGCAGCACCGCGCGGGGGCTGACGAAGAGCGCCCACAGCAGGATCGCCACGACGGGCGCGCCGATGCCGACGACGATGTTCCACGGGAACGGCCAGGCGGCGAAGCCCCAGAAGGCGAGCACGACGAACGCGATGATCTCGCACAGGAACGCCAGCAGGTCGAGCGGCGTCAGGGCGGGGCGGGTGCCCGCGGGAAGCGGCGCGTCGGTCGGAGAACTCACGCCGTCAAGTCTAGATTCGCGCCCGCCGTCCAGACGCCGCGCACGGTGAGGCGCGCATCGAGCAGCACAGCATCGGCGAGGCGGCCCGGTGCGAGCGCGCCGAGGTCGTCGCGGGCGATCGCGCGGGCGGGCGCCCCGGTGAGGGCCTCGACCGCGACGGGAAGGGAGACGCCCGCGGCGACAGCGGTGCGCAGCGCGGCGTCCTGCGTGAGGGTGGAGCCGGCGATCGTGCCGTCCCCGGCGAGGCGTGCGACGCCGTCGGTCACGTCGACGTCGAGCGCGCCGAGCAGGTACCGCCCGCCGCCGGAGCCCGCGGCCGCCATCGCGTCGGTGATGAGCGCGACGCGTCGGGGTGCGGCATCCATCAGCACGCGGATCAGCGCGGGGTGCACGTGCACGCCGTCGGCGATCGCCTCGATCGTGACACCGTCGCGGGCCAGTGCCGCCCCCAGCGGCCCCGGCGCGCGGTGGCCGAGCCCGGGCATGGCGTTGAACGCGTGGGTGACGAGGCTCGCGCCGGCGTCGAAGGCGGCGGATGCCTCATCCCACCCGGCCTCGGTGTGTCCGACGGCGACCGCGACCCCCGCTGACACGAGGCGTCGCACGGCGTCAAGCCCGCCGGGGAGTTCGGGGGCGAGCGTCACCTGCACGATCGTGTCGTCGCCCGCGGCGAGGAACGCGTCGAGCAGATGCGCGGTCGGCGGCGTGAGGAGGGCCGCTTCGTGGGCGCCGCGCCGGGCGGGAGCGAGGAAGGGGCCCTCGAGGTGCGAGCCGAGGATGTCGGCATCGGTGCGGGTCAGCTCCGCCACCATCGCGGCGCGGCGGGCGAGCAGCGGCGGCGGCGCGGTCACGAGGGAGACCACCGCCCGGGTCGTGCCGTGCGCACGGTGCAGGGCGCGTGCCGCCCGCACGTCGTCGGGGCCGTCGTCGTAGGCGTGACCCGCGCCGCCGTGCCCGTGCAGGTCGAGGAACCCGGGCGTGAGCACGGCACCGGGGCCGGCGGCATCCGTCGCGTCGACCACCCGGTCCGCGGGTTCCCACCCGTCGCCGGTGCCGATCGCGGCGACCTGCGCGCCCTCGAACCGCACCCACGCGTCGGCGGTCTCGACTCCGGCCGTGACGAGCCGGGCCGAGTGGATCACCGTGCTCGTCATGAGACGCCTCCGAGCGGACGCCACGCGATGCGCGCGACCCGCCCGTGGAAGTCGGCCGCGTCGATGCCGCGCGGTGACCACGCCTTCTCGGCCGCCGACGCGAGCCGCGGCCAGATGAGGCGGTCGATGTCGGCGGCGGTGCGCACCGTCTCGGTCCACATCGCGGCCTCGACCCCGAGGATGTCCGCTTCGGCGACGCCGGGGACGACCTCCGCCGGGTCCCAGTCGTACGAGCGTTCGAGGCTCGTCGGGCCGTCAGCCCAGGTGAGGCCGAGCGGCTCGTCGGCGTCGGGCTTCATGTCGAGGTAGATCGCGTCGGCCGGAGAGAGGATGACGCGGCCCCCGCGTCGCACGAATCCGCGGGCCTTCTCGTCCATCCCCTCGATCGGGGTGCGAAAGCCCCAGTACTGCCCGACGGTGCCCTCCGGCAGGTCGGGCGTCGTTCCCGCCTCGTGCCAGGTGACCGGGATCTTGCCGGCATCGATCACGAGCCGGGCGGCGCGTGCGACGAATCGGTCGAAGTCGGCGCGGTCGGTGCCGAGCGCCTCGTCGCCGCCGAGGTGCAGGTAGGGGCCGGGGGTCAGCGCGGCGAGCTCGCCGACGACGTCGCGCACGAAGTCGTACGTCTCCTCGAGGTCGGTGCGCAGCGACGAGAACCCCACCGCGAACCCGGTGTACGGCTCGTCGCGTGTCGGCACCCCGCCGCCGTAGGCGGCGACGACCTCGTCGATGTGCGGGCTCAGTACGGGGTCGCACGCGATGTCGGGGTAGGCGAGCGAGACGGCGTGGGTATGTCCGGGCATGTCGATCTCGGGCACGACGGTCATGTGCCGGGAGGTCGCGTGGGCGACGATCGTGCGGTAGTCGTCGGCCGTGTAGAAGCCGCCCGCATCGCCGAGGGCCGCTGTCGCGCTCGCGCGCTCGGTGAGGAGGGGCCGCGTCGCCATCGCCAGGCGCCAGCCCTGGTCGTCGCTCAGATGCAGGTGCAGCACGTTGAGCTTCAGGTCGCTGAGCCGGTCGATGAGGGCCGTCACGACCTCGACCGGGAAGAAGTGGCGCGCGACGTCGAGCATGAACCCGCGGTGCCGGAACCGCGGGGCATCCTCGATCTCGATGGCGGGCACGACCCAGCCCTCGTGGTCGCGGGTGGCGAGCTGCGCGAGGGTGCGACCGGCGTAGAACACGCCCGCGTCGTCGGCGGCGGAGATCTCGATGCCGGACTCGTCGACCCGGAGCCGGTACGACTCCGCGGCCCCCGGGTGGCGCGTGACGATCACCCCGTGGGCGCCCGGCTCGGGCGCCGCGACGCCGCGCCACGGCGCGGTGCCGGCGACCCGGGTGACGAGCGGGCGGGGGAGCAGCGCGGCATTCGTCATGTAAGGAACCCTAACAAACTACGGATGCCTCGCCCAGACCCTCCGATCCGATATGCTCGACCCGTCGCGACTGGCGTTGAGGTGGGACACCACCGGGGAGCGACCGACACGGTTATCGACCGCACGCCTGGGCCGATACGGAACCCCTTTTTTCCGAACCGTCGTCAGGAGATCGCCATGACCGATTCGTACTTCAACGCCCCGCTCGCCGAGGTCGACCCCGAGATCGCGCAGGTGCTCGACCGAGAGCTCGCGCGTCAGCAGGGCTACCTCGAGATGATCGCCTCCGAGAACTTCGTTCCCGTCTCGGTGCTGCAGTCGCAGGGCTCGGTGCTGACCAACAAGTACGCCGAGGGCTACCCCGGACGTCGCTACTACGGCGGCTGCGAGGAGGTCGACGTCGCCGAGGAGCTGGCGATCGCCCGCGCCAAGGCGCTCTTCGGTGCCGAGTTCGCCAACGTGCAGCCCCACTCGGGCGCCACCGCGAACGCCGCCGTGCTGCACGCGATCGCCCGCCCCGGCGACACGCTGCTCGGCCTCTCGCTCGACCAGGGCGGCCACCTCACTCACGGCATGAAGATCAACTTCTCGGGCCGCCTCTACAACATCGTCGCCTACGGCGTCGACCCGGAGACCTCGCTCATCGACATGGACGAGGTGCACCGTCTCGCGGTCGAGCACCAGCCGAAGGTCATCATCGCCGGCTGGTCCGCCTACCCCCGCCACCTCGACTTCGCGCGCTTCCGTGCGATCGCCGACGAGGTCGGCGCACTCCTCTGGGTCGACATGGCCCACTTCGCCGGGCTCGTCGCCGCGGGCGTGCACCCCTCGCCCGTTCCGCACGCGCACGTCGTCTCCTCGACCGTGCACAAGACCATCGGCGGCCCCCGCTCGGGCTTCATCCTCACCAACGACGCCGAGCTCGCGAAGAAGATCAACTCTGCCGTCTTCCCGGGCCAGCAGGGCGGCCCGCTCATGCACGTGATCGCCGCGAAGGCCACCGCGTTCAAGCTCGCCGGCACACCGGAGTTCAAGGACCGCCAGGAGCGCACCGTGCGCGGTGCGGCCCTCATCGCCGACCGGCTCAGCCAGGCCGACGTCGCCGGCGCCGGCATCACCGTGCGCTCCGGCGGCACCGACGTGCACCTCGTGCTCGTCGACCTCCGCAACGCGGAGCTCGACGGCAAGCAGGCCGAAGACCTGCTGCACGAGATCCACATCACCGTCAACCGCAACGCGGTGCCCAACGACCCGCGTCCGCCGCTGGTCACCTCGGGCCTGCGCATCGGCACCCCGGCGCTCGCGACCCGCGGCTTCGGCGACGCCGAGTTCACCGAGGTCGCCGACATCATCGCGCTCGCGCTCGTGCCCGGCGCCGACCTCGAGGCGCTGCGCACCCGCGTCGCTGCCCTCACCGCGGCCTTCCCGCTCTACGACGGCCTGCAGCAGTAAATCCGCTTCCGGGCGCGGGGGCTGTGGCCCCCGCGCCACGAAAGGACGACCCGTGACAGCAGAACGACTCGACGGCAGGGCCACCGCCGCCGCCATCAAGGACGAGCTGCGGGTGCGCGTGGCCGCGCTCGCCGCGCAGGGCGTGGTGCCCGGCATCGCGACCGTGCTCGTCGGCGCCGACCCCGCCTCCCAGCTCTACGTCGGCATGAAGCACCGCGAGGCGGAGGCGATCGGCATGGCCTCACTCCACGTCGAACTGCCGGGCGACGCCACGCAGGACGATGTGGAAGCGGCGATCGACGCGCTCAACGCCGACCCGGCGTGCCACGGCTACATCGTGCAGCTCCCGCTCCCCGGGCACCTCGACACCGAGCGGGTGCTCGAGCGCATCGACCCCGCGAAGGACGCCGACGGGCTGCATCCGACCAACCTCGGCCGCCTCGTGCTCAACGTCAACGGCACGATCACCAGCCCCCTCCCGTGCACGCCGCGGGCGGTCATCGAGCTGCTGCAGCGCAACGGCTACGACCTGAACGGCAAGGATGTCGCGGTCGTCGGCCGCGGCGTCACGATCGGCCGGTCGATCGGTCTACTGCTCACCCGCCGCGAGATCAACGCGACGGTGACCCTCACCCACACCGGCACGCGGGACCTCGGAGCGCACCTGCGGCAGGCCGACGTCATCGTCGCCGCGGCGGGCGTGGCCCACCTCGTGCGCGCCGAGCATGTGAAGCCGGGTGCGGCGGTGCTCGATGTCGGCGTCACCCGCGAGCGGGATCCCGAGACCGGCAAGTCGATCGTCTACGGCGATGTCGCCCCGGAGGTCGCGGAGGTCGCCGGCTTCCTCTCGCCGAACCCCGGCGGGGTGGGACCGATGACCGTGGCGCTGCTGCTGACGAACGTCGTCGAGGCCGCCGAGCGGGCCGTCGCATCCTGACGCAACCCTACGGTCGGCTCCCTCCCGGGTGCGCGTGGCAGAGTGGTCCCACGCCGCGGGCGGAAGGACAGCAGTAATGAGTGAGGTCGCCACCAAGCGGGCCTACGACTCGTCGGGCCGGCGCAAGGCAGCCGAAGAGCGCAGCAGACGGATCCTCGAAGCCGCGGCGCGCCACTTCGACGAGTGGGGCTGGCCGGGCACGACGATCGCCGCGATCGCCGCCGAGGCGGATGTCTCCGAGAATCTCGTGTTCCAGAGGTTCTCGTCGAAGTTCGATCTCCTGATGGCGGTGATGAGGGCCGGTGCATTCGGCCGCGCCCCCGACCTGCGCGGCGCGCTCGCCGAGCTCGACATGTCCGCCATCGCCGACCCCGGTGAGCGCCTCGAGCGCTTCCTCGACCTCGCGTGCGCCGCCGTGCCGCACTTCGCGCATTACGCGATCGTGTGGGCGCAGGCGTCCGCGTCCGATGACCGGGCCCGGGATCAGATGGATGCCGCGGCCCGCGCCCATCGCGACAACGTCCTCACTGTCGTGCGGGGCCTCACGGGAAGGCCGGACACCCCGGCGGATCTCGTGGACCGGGTGACCGTCGCGACCTCGGCGGAGACCTACCTCCAGTTCGCCCAGCTCGGGTGGGAGATGTCGTCGTACCGGGTGTGGCTGCGTGCCACGCTGCGGGGCATCCTGGCACTCGATCGAATCGTTACGTAAGCACCTTCCCTCGGGCCGCCTGCGCTCGTATATTCAGAGGAGTCCGCTCGTGTCAATTCGCGGCGGACCGTCGACCCGGGGGTAGCGGGGTGGCGGGGGGTGTCGAGAGCGCCGGGGGTTCTCGACACCCCCCGCCCTTTCTGTCAGCGACGCGTCAGTAGCCGGCGCGGGGCGCCGCGTCGTCGCCCGGCACGAAGCGGGCGGCGAGGGCCTCGGAACCGCGGGCGAGCAGGGTGACATCGGCGCCCACGAGCACGAACGACGCGCCCGTGGCGATGTAGGCATCGGCGACAGCCGGGTCGAACGCGTTCACGCCGACCGGCTTCCCGGCCGCGCGGACCGCGTCGAACGCCCGGTGCACGGCCGCCACGACATCGGGATGCGTCTGCTGGCCGAGCACGCCCATCGATGCCGCCAGGTCGCTCGGACCCACGAACACACCGTCGACGCCGTCGACCGCGGCGATCTCCGCGGCCGCGGCCACGCCCTCGGCCGTTTCGATCTGCACGAACAGCGAGACGTGCCGGTCGGCGTCGGCGAGATAGTCGTCGACGCGGTTCCAGCGTGCCGAGCGGGCGAGCGCCGAGCCGACGCCGCGGCGACCGCGGGGCGGGTAGCGCACATCGGCGACGAGCTCGGCGGCCTGCGCGGCCGAGGACACCATCGGCACGAGCACCGTCTGCGCGCCGAGATCGAGCACCTGCTTGATGGTGACGGTGTCGCCGATCGGCACCCGTACGACGGATGTCACGGGGTACGCCGCCACCGCCTGCAGCTGCGCGAGCACGTCGGCGAGGCCGTTGGGGGAGTGCTCCATGTCGATGAGCACCCAGTCCAGGCCCGACCCCGCACAGATCTCGGCGACGAGCGGCGAGCCGGTGCAGGCCCAGATGCCCGCCAGTGCGCGCGGCGACGAAGAGGCGCGCTGCGCCGCGAGCACATCGCGCAGGGTCGGGGTCAGGCGAAGCGGCACGAGATGACCCCCAGCGGTCCGTAGTCGGCGAGCACGGTGTCGCCGCGCGAGATCCACGTCGGGCGGGTGAACGAGCCCGCCAGGATGATCTCCCCCGCCTCGAGCCGGGCGCCGTGCTGGTGCAGCTTGTTCGCGAGCCACGCCACCCCGAGGGCGGGGTGGCCGAGGATGCCGGCCGCGACACCGGTCTCCTCGATCGTCTCGTTGCGGTACAGCAGGGCCGAGATCCAGCGAAGGTCGACAGCGTCGGGGGCGACCGGCGACCCGCCCAGCACCATGCCGCCGTAGGCGGCGTTGTCGCTGATGGTGTCGACGATCGTGCGCCCGTCGAGCTCGATGTGGGAGTTCAGCACCTCGAGTGCCGGTGTCACGTACTCGGTCGCCCGCAGCACGTCGAACACCGAGCAGTGCGGACCCTCGAGAGGGGCGGCCAGCACGAACGCCAGCTCGACCTCGATGCGCACGTTCGAGAACGCGTCGAACGGGATCGTCGCGCCGCTCTCCCACACCGTGTCGTCGAACATCACTCCGTAGTCGGGCTCGGTGATGCCGGTCGCCTGCTGCATCGCCCGCGACGTCAGCCCGATCTTGCGGCCGACGAGGCGACGGCCCGCCGCAAGGCTGCGGTCGCGCCATACGCCCTGGATCGCGTACGAGTCCTCGACGGTCGCGTCGGGGTGGCGCGCCGTGATGCGCGGCACGACACGCTTCTCGCGGTCGGCGACCGCGAGCTCCTCGGCGAGCGAGGCGATGACCTCGGGGGGCAGCATCCGGATGTCTCCTCTCGCCCTGAACGCTACAGCTGCGCGCCGAGCTTGAACTCGCCTGCGGCGACGCTCTCCTCGTCGCGTCGCGTGTAGGAGAAGCCGTCGGCGCCGATCGTGACCGCCATCTCCGAGGCGTCCGTGCGTGCCACGACGGGCTTCGGGTTGCCGTCGAGGTCGAGCACGAGCGACGCATCGGTGTACCACGACGGCACGACGGGGTTGCCCCACCAGTCGCGGCGCTGGTTGTCGTGCACGTCCCACGTCACGACCGGGTTGTCGGGGTCGCCCGTGTAGTAGTCCTGCGTGTAGATCTCGACGCGGTGGCCGTCGGGGTCGCGCAGGTAGAGGTAGAACGCGTTCGAGACGCCGTGGCGACCCGGTCCCCGCTCGATCGCGTCGGAGCGGCGGAGGGCACCGAGCTTGTCGCAGATCGCGAGGATGTTGTGCTTCTCGTGGGTCGAGAAGGCGACGTGATGCATGCGGGGGCCGTCGCCGCCGGTCATGGCGGTGTCGTGCACGGTGGGCTTGCGGCGCATCCACGCGGCGTAGACGGTGCCCTCGTCGTCCTGGATGTCCTCGGTCACCCGGAAGCCGAGATCCTGCATGAACGCGACCGCGCGGGGCACGTCGGGGGTGACCTGGTTGAAGTGGTCGAGACGCACGAGCGCGCCCGGGGTGTACAGGTCGTAGCGCCAGGCGAGACGCTCGACGTGCTCGACCTCGTAGAAGAACTCGTACGGGAAGCCGAGCGGGTCCTCGACGCGCACCGACTCGCCGATTCCCTTCGTGAAGCCCTCCGCACGACGCTCGACGCGGCATCCGAGCTCGGTGTAGAACGCGACCGCGCGGTCGAGGTCCTCGGGCGTGCGCACGCGGTACGAGAACGCGGCGACGGCGGCGACCGGGCCCTGACGCAGCACCAGGTTGTGGTGGATGAACTCCTCGATCGAGCGGAGGTAGACCGTGTTCTCGTCCTCCTCGGTGACCACGAGGTCCAGCACGTCGACGTAGAACTCGCGCGACGCGGCGAGGTCGGTCACGACGAGCTCCATGTACGCGCACCGCAGGATGTCGGGTGCCGGCGAGGTCGGCGTGGGCACCGGGTTGTCGGTGCGGATCGGCGCCTCCTGGGAGACGTAGAAGCCCGACGAGGTCAGGGTGCGGTCTTCGGGATTGGTCATGTCAGCGTCCTTGCTCGATGGTGGGAAGAAGAAGGGATGCCGCGGCGACTGCCCGCGGCATCCGGGTCAGTGGTGGGTGCTCGCGCCCTTGCCGAAGGTCGGGTTGTGCACCTCGCCGAGAGTGATGTGCACGGCCTGCTGCTCGGTGTAGAAGTCGATGGAGCGGTAGCCGCCCTCGTGGCCGAGGCCGGACGCCTTCACGCCGCCGAACGGAGTGCGCAGGTCCCGCACGTTGTTGGAGTTCAGCCACACCATGCCGGCGTCGATCGCCTGCGCGAAGTTGTGGGCGCGCTTCAGGTCGTTCGTCCACACGTAGGCGGCGAGTCCGTAGCGCACGCCGTTGGCGAGGGCGAGGGCCTCCTCGTCGGAGTCGAAAGGCGTGATCGCCACGACCGGGCCGAAGATCTCCTCCTGGAAGATACGCGCGTCGGGGGCGACGTCGGCGAACACCGTCGGCGACACGAAGTTGCCCGTCTCGAAGCCCTCCGGACGGGACCCGCCCGCGACCAGGCGCCCCTCGGACTTGCCGATCTCGACGTAGCTCATGACCTTCGCGTAGTGCTCCGGGTGCACGAGCGCGCCGACCTCCGTGGCGGGGTCGTGCGGGTAGCCCACCGTCACGCGCTTCGCCTGTGCCGCGTAGCGCTCGACGAACTCGTCGTAGATCCCGCGCTCGACGAGGATGCGGCTGCCGGCCGTGCAGCGCTCGCCGTTGAGGGAGAACACCCCGAAGATGGTCGCGTCGATCGCGGCATCCAGATCGGCGTCGGCGAACACGATCGCCGGGCTCTTGCCGCCGAGCTCCATCGACAGACCCTTGAGGAACGGGGCCGCGTTGCCGAAGATGATCTGGCCGGTGCGGCTCTCGCCGGTGAAGGAGATCAGCGGCACGTCCGGGTGCTTCACGAGGGCGTCGCCGGCGTCCTCGCCGAGACCGTTCACGAGGTTGAAGACGCCCTGCGGCAGGCCGGCCTCCTCGAAGATGCCGGCCCACAGCGATGCCGACAGCGGCGTGAACTCGGCGGGCTTGAGCACCACGGTGTTGCCGGTGGCGAGCGCGGGGGCGAGCTTCCACGACTCGAGCATGAACGGGGTGTTCCACGGGGTGATGAGACCCGCGACGCCGATCGGCTTGCGGTTCACGTAGTTGATCTGGCGCCCCGGGACCTTGTAGGTGTCATCGGCCTGGGCGACGATCAGGTCGGCGAAGAAGCGGAAGTTCTCGGCGGCGCGGCGCGCCTGGCCGAGCGCCTGCGTGATCGGCAGCCCCGAGTCGAACGACTCCAGCTCGGCGAGGCGGGCGTCGCGGGTCTCGACGATGTCGGCGATGCGGGTGAGCACGCGGGCGCGTTCGCGCGGCAGCATCCGCGGCCACGGACCCTCGTCGAATGCGCGGCGCGCGGCGGCGACGGCGCGGTCGATGTCGGCCTTCTTGCCGGCGGCGGCCTCCAGGTACACCTCGTTCGAGACCGGGTCGAGCACGTCGAACGTGTCGCCGTCGATCGAGTCGACGAAGGCGCCGTCGATGTAGTGCTGAATGCGCGTGGGCAGATCGGCGGGCACGTGGTGGGTGTCGAGTGCGACGGTGGTGTCGGACATGGGACCTCCTCGAAGGGTCAGAAGGCGGGAAGCCCGAGGGCTTCGTCGGGGTGTTCGTGGATCATGTAGGCGTCGAGCGTGGCGGAGCGGTGGCGGCGGGCCGCCTTCTCGATCTCGCCGAGGGGGGCGCCCTGCTCGATGAGCAGCACGATGTTCTCGTGCTCGTGCACCGACTCCTGGGCGCGGCCCGGGACGAAGCTGAAGGTCGAGTCGCGCAGATGGCCGAGCCGGCCCCACTCCGCCTCGACGAGCTCGAGCATGCGGGGGTTCGCGCACTTCGAGAACAGCGTCGAGTGGAACTCGTGGTTGAGACTCGTGAACGCGCGGGGGTCGAAGCTGTCGAGGGTCTCGATCATCAGTTCGTTGATGCGGCGGGCCCGGCGCAGGTCGTCGGCCGTGAGCCGGCGGGCGGCGAGGGCCGTGGCCGTCCCCTCGAGGATGCTCAGGGCCTGCATGCTGTAGCGGTACTGCGTGTCGTCGACCATCGAGACCCGCGCGCCGACGTTGCGCTCGAAGGTCACCAGCCCCTCGGCCTCGAGCTGCCGGATCGCCTCGCGCACCGGCACCACGCTCATGTCCAGCTCGCCCGCGATGCCGCCGAGCACCAGGCGGTGGCCGGGCGCGAACAAGCCGCTCGCGATGCGCTCCTTGATGAAGTGGTACGCCTGCTGCGACTTGCTCAGGTCGGCGAGGCGCTCGGCGCCCCGCTCGCTCGTCAGTTCGTCTCGCGCCATGCGCGGTACCTCGCCTTCCACTCCTCGTTGGGCGGGAAGAGGCCGTCGACGGGATGTCCCTCCCGCACGCGGTCCGCCACCCAGGCATCCTCCTCCTCCTGGGCGAGGGCCGCCTCGACGACCTCCGCGACCAGGGCGGGCGGGATGACGATGACGCCGTCGGCGTCGCCGACGATGACGTCTCCGGGCTGCACGACGGTGCCGCCGCAGGCGATCGTGACGTCGATGTCCCAGGGCACGTGGCGGCGTCCGAGCACGGCGGGGTGGGCGCCCACCGTGTAGACCGGGATGCCCACGGCGGTGACGGCGTCGGCGTCGCGCACGCCGCCGTCGGTGATGACACCGGCCGAGCCGCGCGCCTGTGCGCGCAGCGCCAGGATGTCGCCGAGCGTGCCGGATCCGCTCTCGCCACGGGCCTCGATGACGATGACCTCACCCGGTCGCACCTCGTCGAAGGCGCGCTTCTGCGCGTTGTAGCCGCCGCCGTGCGAGGCGAACAGGTCTTCGCGATGCGGGAGGAAGCGGAGCGTCTTGGCGAGTCCGACGAGCTTCTGATCGGGATGCAGCGGCCGCACGCCGTCGATCGTCACGTTGTTGAGCCCGCGCTTGCGCAGCTGCGCCGAGAGGCCGGCGACCGGGGTGAGGGCGAGCTTCGCCCGCAGGTCGTCGTCGAGGGCGAACGGGCGGGGGAGCGGCGGGAGGCCCGCCTCCTCGCGCGATCCCCAGGCCTCGGCGCGCTGGGTGTCGTCGACCGCCGGAAGCGAGCCGAGGGTCTCATCGAAGACGTCGTCGCCCTCGACCACGCGCGAGCGCAGGCGGCCCGACGTGGGGGAGCCCGCGGCATCCGGGGCGTCGACCTCGACCTCGACGACGGACCCCGGGCGCACGACGGACGAGCCCGCCGGGGTGCCGGTGAGGATGACGTCGCCGCGCTCGAGCGTCATGTGCTGGGCGAGGTCGGCGACGATCTGGGCGAGGGGGAAGATGAGGTCGGCGGTGGTGTCGTCCTGTGCGAGGACGCCGTCGACCCAGGTGCGCACGCGCAGTGCGGCGGGGTCGACGGTGCGCGCGTCGATGAGGCCGGGCCCGATCGGGGTGAAACCGTCGCGGCCCTTGGAGCGCACGTTGGATCCCTTGTCGACGGCGCGGAGGTCGTACACGCCGACGTCGTTCGAGGCGGTGACCCACCCGACGTGCGCCCAGGCGTCGGCGAGCGTCACCCGGTGGGCGGGGGTGCCGATCACGAGCGCGATCTCGCCCTCGAAGGCGAGCAGCTCGGTGCCGGCGGGGCGCACGAGCACGCCGTCGGTGGGGGCGAGGGTGCTCGACGGCTTCAGGAAGTAGCTCGGCTGCGCAGGCCGGCGGCCCCGCTGGTCGGCGCGGGACGCGTAGCTGAGGTGCACGGCGATGACCTTGCCAGGCCTCGTCGGCAGTGCCGCGAACCGCGGATCGGCCGCGGTATCGGTGTCGTGAGTCATGAGCTCCCTCGCTCTTGCGTCGTATTCGAAATCGTATATGATCAACCGCACACCGGCAAGCCGCACCATCACGCTGCCGGAGACGATGAAGTCCCCTTGACGAAGGAGTCACCGCGCATGAGCGCAGAAGCACAGCAGGGCTTGACGCCCACCGGAACCATCGCGTCGGCGGTCGACCGTCGACGCGTCGTCTTCGCCACAGTCGTCGGCACCACGGTCGAGTGGTACGACTTCTTCATCTACGCCTCGGCCGCCGCGCTCGTGTTCGGCGAGCTGTTCTTCAAGCCGGCCGGTGCCGGCGTCGCCACGATCCTCTCGTTCCTCACGGTGGGGATCAGCTTCCTGTTCCGTCCGCTCGGAGCATTCCTCGCGGGCCATTTCGGCGATCGCATCGGCCGTCGCCGCGTGCTCGTGCTCACGCTCATCCTGATGGGCGCCGCGACGGCGCTCATCGGACTTCTGCCGACGTACTCGGCGATCGGGATCGGCGCGCCGCTCATCCTCATCCTGCTCCGCGTCCTGCAGGGCATCTCCGCCGGAGGCGAATGGGGTGGTGCCGTCCTGATGGCCGTCGAGCACGCGCCGCGCACGAAGCGCGGTCTCTTCGGGGCCTCGCCCCAGATCGGCGTGCCGATCGGGCTTCTGCTCGCCTCCGGCGTGATGGCCCTGATGGCGCTCATCGCACGCGGGGACGCATTCCTCGCGTGGGGATGGCGAGTGCCGTTCCTGCTCAGCATCGTGCTCATCTTCATCGGCTACTGGGTGCGTCGTCGTGTCGAGGAGAGCCCGGTCTTCGTCGAGATCGCCGAGCGCAAGGAGCAGACGCGCATGCCCATCGTGCAGCTGTTCCGGCGTCACGCCCTGCTCGTCATCATCGCGGCGCTCGTCTTCGCCGGCAACAACGCGGTCGGGTACATGACGACCGGCGGCTACATCCAGAACTACGCCACCGACCCGAAGGGTCCGATCGCGCTCGACCGTGAACCGGTGCTCTGGGCGGTCGCCGGATCCGCTGTCACATGGCTCATCGCCACGTGGGTCGCGGGATGGCTCAGCGACCGCATCGGGCGTCGCACCACCTACATCATCGGATGGGTCGCCCAGCTTGTCGGCGTCTTCACCCTGTTCCCGCTCGTGAACAGCGGCAGCGTGGGCGCTCTGTTCCTCGGACTCGCCATCCTCACGATCGGACTGGGGTTCACCTACGGTCCTCAGGCGGCCCTGTACTCCGAGCTGTTCCCCGCCTCGATCCGTTTCTCCGGGGTGTCGATCTCGTACGCGCTCGGCGCGATCCTCGGTGGCGCGTTCGCTCCGACCATTGCGACGGCGCTCGTGCAGGCCACCGGCTCGACCCTGTCGGTCACGGTCTACCTCGCCGGCATGACGGTGATCGGCCTGATCGCGACGCTCCTCTTGCGCGATCGCAGCGGCATCCCACTCGGCCCCGAGCATGAGGCCGAGCAGGCGAAGAGCCCGATCTACGGAGCGGCGCGCGGCTGACGCGCTCCGCGACGAGGCCCGCACGTCCGAGGAGTCGGCGTGCGGGCCTCGTCGTCGCGCCCGACCGGGCGTCGTCGAGGTGTTCCGCCTGGTGACTCCCGCCGCGCGCTGATCCGTCAGCCGTCGAGGGCCGAGCGGATCGCCGCGGCGCACCGCTCGAGGCGCCGGGCGATCGGCTCGGGGTCGTCGGGGCTGGCGACGTGCACGACGGCTATGGCAGCGGCGGGCCGTCCGCGCAGGGCGAGCGGCACGGCGACGGCCTGCACGGTCGGGATGACCTCGTCGGCGCTCGTCGCGTATCCGCGTTCGCCGGCGGCGCGCACCTGGTCGCGCAGCGCGTCGGAGGCGCCGCGGGGCCATTCGCCGGGGGCGAGCTGCGCGAGGATCGCCTTGCCGGGTGCGCCGACGGTCACGGCGTGACGGGCGCCCGGCCGCTGGGCGACCGAGGCGACGGCGTGGCGCGGTTCGACGCTGGCGAGGGTGACGCACTCGTCGCGGTCGTGCACCGCGAGGAAGCACGTCATGCCGAGCTCGTTGGCGACGGCGGTGAGCTCGGGCAGTGCCTCGGCCTGCAGGTCGGCGGAGACCCGCGAGGCGAGCGCGGCGAGCCGGGCGCCGAGGGCGAGCCTGCCGCCGGCGTCCCGCACGACGAGTGCGTGGTCCTCGAGGGTGCGCACGAGCCGGTAGGCGACCGAACGGTGCACGCCGAGTCGCGCGGCGACCTCGTCGATCGAGAGCGGACCGGTCGCCTCGGCGAGCACCTCGAGCACGCGGATGCCGCGGCTGAGGGTCTGCGAGGCGGGCTGATCGCGGGCGCTCTCGGGGGGCATGCGGCATCCTCTCGTCGCCGTTCCCTTGTGGGCGCCGGACGTCGTCGTATACGATCCATTCAATAGTAGAACGGCGTGTTCGAATATAGAACATAGCGCGCGAGCGCCCCGCCGTCCACACCCTCGACGTCGATGTCGCAGGAAGGGATCGAAGACGATGCAGTTCCACCACCACGGTTACGTGTCCACCGACCCGCGGGTGCAGCCCGCCGCCGGCATCGGCCTCGACCGGCCCGCCGATCTCCCCGACGCCGTCGACGTGCTCATCGTCGGGTCGGGCCCCGCGGGCATGCTCCTCGCCGCCCAGCTCTCGCAGTACCCGAGCGTCGTGACCCGCATCGTCGAGAAGCGGGAGGGACGCCTCGTGCTCGGCCAGGCCGACGGCATCCAGCCGCGCAGCGTCGAGACGTTCCAGGCCTTCGGGTTCGCCGAGCGCATCGTGGCCGAGGCCTACAACATCGGCTGGATGAACTTCTGGGGACCCGACCCCGACGATCCCACCCGCATCGTGCGGCGCTCCCGCACGGCCGACTACGCCTTCGACATCAGCGAGTTCCCGCACCTCATCGTCAACCAGGCGCGCGTGCTCGACTACTTCGCCGAGGCCGCCGCCGCCGGCCCCGGCCGCATCGTTCCCGACTTCGGCGTCGAGTTCGCCGGCCTCACCCGCGACGACGCCGAGGAGTATCCGCTCGCCGTCGAGCTGCGTACCGCCGAGGGCGCCCGCACCGTGCGCGCGAAGTACGTCGTCGGCTGCGACGGCGCCCGCAGCCAGGTGCGCGAGGCGATCGGCCGCCGCCACCTGGGCGGCATCTCGGCCCACGCCTGGGGGGTCATGGACGTGCTCGTCGAGACCGACTTCCCCGACTGGCGCGTGAAGTGCGCGATCAACTCCGAGGCCGGCAACATCCTGCACATCCCGCGCGAGGGCGGCTACCTCAGCCGCATGTACATCGATCTCGGCGAGGTCGCCGCCGATGACGACCACCGCGTGCGTCAGACGCCCATCGAGGACGTCATCCGTCGGGCCAACGAGATCCTGCATCCGTACTCGATCGACGTGAAGGATGTCGCGTGGCACAGCGTCTACGAGGTGGGACACCGCGTGACCGACCGTTTCGACGACGTGCCCGACGACGGGTCGCGCTCGCCCCGGGTGTTCCTCACCGGTGACGCGTGCCACACGCACAGTGCAAAGGCCGGGCAGGGCATGAACGTGTCGATGCAGGACGGCTTCAACCTGGGCTGGAAGCTCGGCTCCGTGCTGACAGGTCTCAGCCCCGAGACGTTGCTCGACACGTACTCGTCGGAACGGCAGCCCGTCGCCCAGCAGCTCATCGACTTCGACCGGGAATGGTCGTCGCTCATGGCGCGCAAGCCCGAGGAGATCTCCGACCCCGGCGACCTCGCCACCTACTACCTCGCCACCGCCGAGTTCCCGTCGGGGTTCATGACCCAGTACCCGCCGTCGTCGATCGTCGCCGCCCACGCCCGCCCCGAGCTCGCCACCGGCTTCCCGCTCGGCAAGCGCTTCAAGTCCTCGCCCGTCGTGCTCGCGAGCGACGGCAACGTCGTCCACCTCGGGCACCACGCGCGCGCCGACGGCCGCTGGCGCATCTACGCGTTCGGCGACGCCGACGGGCTCGCCGAGGGGGCCGCGCTGTCGCGGTTCGCCGACTGGCTGCTCACGGCCGACGCGTCGCCGGTGCGGCGCTTCACCCCCGCGGATGCCGCGCTCGACGCCGTGTTCGACGTCAAGGCGATCGTGCCCCAGAGCTTCGAGGACGTCGACGTCACGGCCGCACCGCGGGTGTTCCGTCCGCGCAACGGCGCGCTCGGGATCACCGACTGGGAGAAGGTGTTCGCCGCCGGCGCGAGCCGCTGGAACGACACCGACATCTACGCCGAGCGCGGCATCGACCGGGCGGGCGCGGTCGTGGTCGTGCGCCCCGACCAGTACGTCGCCGACGTGCTCTCGCTCGCCGACACCGACGCGCTCGCCGCGTTCTTCGAGGGCACCCTGCGGCCCCAGCGGCAGCCGGCCGCCGTCTGACTCACCGCGGTGCGCGGGCGCCGTCGAGCCGCAGCTCCTCCAGGTCGAGGCCCGACTGCAGTCGCCGGGCGACGAGGTCGTCGATCGTGCCCTCGCGCCGCAGGCGCAGCAGCACCTCGCGCTTGCGTCCGAGCAGGGCGAGCCGCAGTCGGGATGCCTCGTCGAACCGCACGATCGGGGAGCGCTGCGCGACATCCACGTCGGTGCTCGACGCGAGCATCTCGAGAGGCGCCGCCGCCGCGGCACCGCTCGGCGCGACGAACGACGTCGTCGAGGTGTCCGCGCGCACCGCGTCGTCGTCGGTCGTCGCGATCACGATCTCGAGCTCGGCGATCTCGCGGTTGAGCAGCGTCTGACGCTGTCGTTCGAGTGCACGGGCATTGGCGAGCTCGAGGTGCTCGTAGCCGTCGCGCCGCGCGCGGTCGCGCACGTCGTCGCTGATGCCGTGCTCGAGGGCGAGGTCGTCGAGGGCCGCGAGGGCGGCCGCCGAGATCGCCCGCTGGGCGATCTCGATCTCGTCGAGGTCGGCGTCGTCCTGCGGCAGGCGCGCCCAGCGCACGACGCCGACGAGCAGCGGCCCCTGCACGAGCAGGCTCAGCACGATGACCCCGGCGGTGACGAACACGACGGCGTCGCGTCCGTCGAGGGGCGCGCCCGCCGCGGTCACCGTCGGCACCGAGAGGGCGATCGCGAGCGAGACCGCGCCGCGGAATCCGGCCACCGTGCTCACGAGGCGCGACCGGTGCCGGGGACCGGCGGCCGCGCCCGCGGGCGGGCGCGAGAACGGGGCGAACAGCAGTTGGAAGAGGTACCGCACGACCAGTAGCGCGAGCCAGGCACCCACGGTCACGAGCGAGAGCCACCCGATCTGCGCGGGGGAGATCTCGTGCACCACGTGCTGCACCTCGAGACCGATGAGCACGAACAGCGCACCGTTGAGCAGGTAGACGCCGAGCGGCCACGCGGCATCCGCCTGCCGTCTCGACGAGGCTGTCGTCACCCGCGGCGAGACCCAGGCCACGATGATGCCCGCGAACACGACCGCGAGCACGCCCGACGCGTCGATCAGCTCGGCGATGAGGAAGGCGGTGAACGGCACGAGCAGCAGGGTCAGGTTGATCGCGAGGGTTCCCGACAGGCGCCGCAGCAGCAGGTACGCGGCGGCCGCCACGACGATACCGGCCGCGGCTCCGCCGACGTACGACACGAGCACCGTGAGGGTGACGCTCCACGGCGTGATCTGGCCGCCGAGGGCGAGGGAGAGAGCGATCGCGTAGAGCACGAGGGCCGTGCCGTCGTTCGTCAGGCTCTCCGCCTTGAGCTTCATGAAGGTGCGCGCGGGCAGCAGGCGTCCGAGCGCCGCGACCGCCGTGGCATCCGGCGGGGCGACCGCCGCCCCCAGCAGCAGGGCCGCCTCCCACGGCACACCCATCGCCGCGGCGATGCCGGCGACGGCGAACGCGGATGCCACGACCAGCAGCGTGCTCATCGGCACGATGTAGCGCAGCGACCGGCGCACCGCCCGCAGCGACGTGGTGAGGCTCTCCCAGAACAGCATCACCGGGAGGAACAGCAGCAGCACGGTCTCCGGCGGGAGCTCCACACCGCGCAGGGCCGGCACGAATCCGAGCGCGAGCCCGATGATCAGGAGCACCAGCGGGGTGGCGAGCCGCAGCTTCGGCGCGAGGAGCGTCCCGGCGAGGATCGAGACCCCCAGCAGCACGGTGAGTTCGAGGCCTTCCATGGCGGCTCCCTTCGTCGCGCTCCAGTGTGCGCCCGCACCACAACGCTGCGCCAGGGACCGGCATTCCCCCTCTCGGTGACGGTCGTCCGCGTCAGGAGTTCACGCGGATGATCTCCCGCTGGTAGGGCGCGATCACGTCGGGCGAGATGCGCAGATCGAGCATGAGGAACCGCCGCTCGCCGACCGGCTCCGCCGCCCACGTGCCGAGCCGGTCGAGGTCGGCGAGCGAGCGCACCACGACTCCCTCGGCACCGACGGCCGTCCCGAGGGCCGCGAAGTCGACGTCGGGGATGAGCATGGGCTCCGTCGCGAGGCCCTTCAGGCCGTAGAGGTTCACCTCGGCGCCGTACGCGCCGTCGTTCCACACGACCGCGACCCCCCGGCCGCCCGCCACCCGCACCGCCGACTCGAGGTCTGCGAGCGCCATCAGTCCGCCGCCATCGCCGGTCGTGAGCACCACGGTCGAGTCCGGCCGCGCGAGGGCTGCGCCCGGCACGCTCGCGAGCCCCAGTCCGATCGACTGGTAGGCGGTGCCGACCATCATGGCGCGGTCGGGGGAGGCGACATCCCAGTACATGTTCGACCAGCCGAGGAAGTGTCCGCCGTCGCTCACGACCACCCGGTCGCGCGGCAGCAGCTCACCGATGCGCGCCGCGGCCGAGCGGGGATCGAGGCGGCCGTCCGGCGCGAGTGCGTCGCCGGCCTCCCGCGCCCGCCAGCCGGCGACCTCGTCGGCGGACGCCCAGGGCGCTCGCGACGCGGAGCCGATGGCGTCACGCAGCACCTCGGCGGCGAGCCGCGCGTCGGCGCGCACGTACACACCGACATGAGGATGCGTCGCCGCCGGCGCCACATCCACCTGCACGACATGCGTGCCCGGGGAGAACAGCTCGCCGAAGCGCATCGTGAACTGGTTGAGCGAGGCGCCGAACACGACGGCGACGTCGGCCCGGGCGATGGCGGCCATCGCGCCGTCCGCACCGAAGCCGCCTGTGACGCCGAGGTCGCGCGCCGGGTCGGCGAACAGGCCGCGCCCGAGGGCGGTCGTGGCGGTGAGCGCGCCGGTCGCCGACGCGAGGGCGTCGAGGGCCGGGCCCGCCCCCGCCAGCCAGGCACCGCGCCCCGCGATCAGCACGGGCCGCGACGCCCCGGCGAGCAGCTCGCCGACACGACGCAGGGTCACCGTGTCGAAGCCGGGCTGCACGGCCAGCGGTGCGGGCACCGCGGGGGCCGCGGCATCCGGCACGTCACCCGCGTCGCGCCGCGCGACGTCGTAGGGGATAGCGAGCACCGCGGGTACCCGGTAGGCGAGGGCGTGCTCGATGGCGATCGCCGTGGTGGCCGCGGCATCCGTGCGCCCGACCGTGTACGTGCGTGCGCCGACGGCCGACGCGAGGGCGATCTGGTCGACGTCCCACGGACGTGGCCCCGATGTCGGCTCGTCGCCGACGACGAGCACGAGCGGCACGTGGGCCTGCACCGCCTCGGCGAGGGCGGTGAGGGTGTTGGTGAAGCCGGCGCCGTAGGTGGCGGTGGCGGCGGCGATGCGTCCGGACGCACGGTAGTGCGCGTCGGCGGCGACGACCGCGCCCGCCTCGTGCCGCAGCGCGGTGTAGGTCGCGGCGGTGCCGGTCACGAGGGCATCGAGGAAGTAGGCGTTGCCGTTGCCCATCACGCCGAAGACGTGATCGACGTGTCGGGCGAGGGTGTGGGCGACGTGGGCGGAGACGGTGGGCATGGCGAAGCGCTTTCGACAGGAACGGAACTGAGGCCGTGTGTGTCTCGCGCGCCGGCAGGCGGCTTCGTGCCCTTTTTTCGAGCACCGGGGCGTCGATGCCCGCGGACACGGTGAGTATACGACGCGTGCGGAGACCGTCGTCAGCGACCGCCGATGCGCCGCGCTGTCGAGGTGACGTTCGTGTGATCGCCGTGATGGCGAAACGTCCCGCGCACGACGGCGTGAGAATGGGACCGAACCACCGATTGATCGTATACGATCCATACCAGGGCGCCCGCGCGGTCGCCCGTGACGAGGGAGTCCTATGAGCGAGAACCGCGAGCGCGACCTGCTGGCCGCCGTCCCCGACAGCCTGTTCATCGGCGGCGAATGGCGTCGCGGCGAACGCGAGAGCACCGTCAAGGTCTACGACCCGGCGACCGGGGAGCTCATCAAGGAGATCGCGGATGCCTCGCCCGCCGACGGCATCGCGGCACTGGATGCCGCGGCCACCGCGTTCGAGACATGGTCGCGCACGCCGTCACGTCAGCGCGCGGAGATCCTGCGCCGCGCGTTCGACCTGCTGCAGGAGCGCAAGGAGGACTTCGCGCTGCTGATGACCCTCGAGATGGGGAAGCCCCTCGCCGAGGCCCGCGGAGAGGTCGCGTACGGCGGCGAGTTCCTGCGCTGGTTCAGCGAGGAGACCGCCCACGTGCAGGGCCGGTACGGCGCGAACCCCGAGGGCACCGGCCGCATGATCGTCTCGCAGCACGCCGTCGGGCCGTGCTTCCTCATCACCCCCTGGAACTTCCCGCTCGCGATGGCGACCCGCAAGATCGCGCCCGCGCTCGCCGCCGGGTGCACGGTGGTCGTCAAGCCCGCCGAGCTGACCCCGCTCACGACCCTCGCCTTCGCCAAGCTGCTCGAAGATGCGGGCGTGCCCGCCGGTGTCGTCAACGTCATCACGACCTCCACCTCGGGCGCCGTGTCGGAGCCGATCATCCGCGACCCGCGGCTGCGCAAGCTCTCGTTCACGGGTTCCACCCCGGTGGGCCAGCGTCTGCTCGAGCAGGCCTCGCAGGGCGTGCTGCGCACCTCCATGGAGCTCGGAGGCAACGCGCCGTTCGTCGTGTTCGACGACGCCGACCTCGACAAGGCCGTCGACGGCGCGATCGCCGCGAAGTTCCGCAACATCGGCCAGGCCTGCACGGCCGCCAACCGCTTCATCGTGCACCGCTCGGTCGCCGACGAGTTCGCCCGCCGGGTCACCGAGCGGGTCGAGGCGTTCGGCATCGGACGCGGAACCGAGGACGGCGTCACCATCGGCCCGCTCATCGACGACCGTGCGGTCGCCAAGGCGCAGAGCCTCGTCGCCGACGCCGTCGGGCGCGGCGCGAGCCTGCGCACCGGCGGCTCGCCGATCGACCGGCCCGGTACGTTCTTCGAGCCGACGGTGATCTCCGACGTGCCGGCGGGAAGCGACATCCTTCGGGAGGAGATCTTCGGACCGGTGCTCGCCATCGTCCCGTTCGATGACGAGGACGACGCGGTCGCGCTCGCCAACTCGACCGAGTACGGACTCGTGTCATACGTCTACACCGAGAACCTCGCCCGCGGGCAGCGCATGATCGAGCGCCTCGAGACCGGGATGATGGGCCTGAACATCGGCGTCGTGTCGAACGCCGCCGCCCCCTTCGGCGGGTGGAAGCTCTCCGGGCTCGGTCGCGAAGGCGGCGCCGAGGGCATCCACGAGTACCTGCAGACCAAGTACACGCTGACGCCGAACCCTTTCGCCTGAGTTCGCCGATGTCGACGGGTGCCGCCAGACTGACGCGGTGGCATCCGTCGACCTGATCGAGCACCGCCTGCGTTCGCACCTGCTCGTCGCGCCCGAGGGCGGGGTGGTGGCGGCGGCACGCCACATGGTCGCGACCCAGGCGCAGGAGTGGTGGGCCGGGCGGTGGGGACTCGCACTGCGCACCTCGGGCACGCCGGGCGCGGCCGCGGTCGACAGTGCGTTCGACGACGGCCTGCTCGTGCGCTCGTGGACGCAGCGCGGCACCCTTCACATCGTCGCGGCGGGCGACCTGCGCTCGTTCCTCGCCCTCACCGCCGATCGTCAGCATGCCCAGGCCGCGAGCGTGCACCGCAGCCGCGGGATCGACGCGGCTGTGATCGCCCGCGTCGAGCGCTCCGTGCACCGCGCGCTCGCCGATGCGGGCCGCCTGTCGCGCGCCGAGCTGTTCGACGTGATGCGTGCCGACGGCCTCGACACGGGCGACATGCGTGGCTCGCTCCTCCTTCAGGCGCTGAGCCTGCGCGGTCTGATCTGCCAGGGACCGACCCGCCCGGAGCCCGATGGGCTGTCCCGCGAGCAGTGGTTCGTGCTCGTCGACGACGTCGTCCCCGACGGGAAGGCCGCCGACCTCGCGACGCTGTTCACCCGCTTCGTCCACGGGCACGGTCCGGCGTCCAGCCGCGATTTCGCCTGGTGGATGGGGCTCACACGCACCGCCGCGCGCGCCGCCGCGCTCGCGGCGATCGATGTGGAGAGGCTCGACGACGACTTGTGGGCGCCGCTGCTCACACCCCGCGACCCCGCGGCGCCCGACCTCGTCGCCCTCCCCGCCTTCGACGAGTACGTGCTGTCGTACGTCGATCGCAGCGCGGTGTGCGCGCCGGAGGATCTGAGCGCGGTGGGACCCACGGCCAACGGCGTGCTGAGTCCCGTGCTGCTGCATCGGGGCCGCGTCGTCGGCACGTGGACCCACTCTCGCGCCCGCGGTCGTCTCGCCGAACGCCCGGTCGCGACGCTCTTCGCCACCGCCGCCGATCAGGTCGCGCCGGGCGAGATCGAGGCCGCACTCTCCCGCTACACCGGGTTCCTCGGCGGGTGAGGGGTCCCGCCGTCTGACACACTGATCGCGTGAGCACCGAGACCGGCGCGGACGCGCCCGCGGCCCCCGCCCCTGCGCCGCGCCGACGCCGCGGGCTTCTCTGGATCGCCGTCGGCGCGGTCGTGGTGGTCGCGGTCTACGTGACCGTCGCCGTGCTCTACGCGATCAGCGCGGCCGGCTCGACGTCGACCCCGATCAGCGCGGCGAACCCGCAGGCGGTCGTGGTGCTCAGCCCGCAGTCGATGGATGCCGCCGGCAACCGTCTCACCCTGTCGATCGACGTGCAGCCGGGGGAGTCGCTCACCGGCGGCGGCCTGTTCCTGACGAAGCCGCTCACGCTGCTCATCAGCGATGTCGACGGTCCGCGCACGATCACCTTCGCGGCGGGGCAGGCTCCGTCTGTCGTGAGCGTCAAGGTGATCACGTCCGGGCTCGTCGAGCAGTGGCCCTTCGATCGATACGCGGTGTCGCAGATGAACATCGCCCTCGCGCAGACCGCCGACGACGGCACGACACTGCACACCGTGCCGGTCAGCTGGCAGGTGTCCGACCGGGTGCCCGGCTGGAACGTCGAGTTCCGCGGTCAGCCCGATTCCACGAACGACGAGGTGTTGGTGACGGATGTCGCCGCCTCCCGTTCCGCGTCGACGGTGGCGTTCGCGATCGTCCTGATCACCCTCATGCTGGTGCTGCCCGCTCTCGCCCTCACGGTCGCGATCTCGGCCTTCCGGGGGCGTCGCAAGACGGAGGCGACCCTGCTCAGCTGGATCGGCGCGATGCTGTTCGCGATCGTGCCGCTGCGCGGCTTCTTCCCCGGCTCCCCTCCGATCGGGTCGTGGGTCGACTACCTCGTCGTGCTGTGGGTGGTCGCGGGGCTCATCGCCGCGCTCGTCGTGTTCGTCGCGGCATGGATGCGCTGGGTGCCGGGGGCCGGCGAGCGACCGGTGCGCTGAGGCATCCGGGTCGTCCCCGGCCGGTCCGCTCCCGGGCCGGGGTGATCAGCCGCCCGCGTGCCGTTCGAGGAATGCATACACCTCGGAGTCGTCGATGCCGGGGAACAGGCCCGTCGGCAGCGGCGAGAACATCTGCATGTGCACGCGTGCGCTCGGCCAGGCCTTGCCGACCCAGCGGGCGGCGACCTCGTCGGCCGGGCGGCGGCAGCACGACTCGTCGGGGCAGCGCGACACGGCGCGCTTCTGCGTCTCACGGCCGCGGAACCAGCGGGCGTCGTCGAACGGCACGCCCACGGTGATGGAGAACTCGCCATCGGAGGTGGACCCCGTCTGCGTCGAGCACCAGTAGGTGCCGGCGGGGGTGTCGGTGTACTGGTAGTGCTCGACGGTGCGGTTCTGCTCGGCGAACGCCGACCGTGCCGAGAACCACCGGCAGACGACCTGACCCTCGACGGCGCCGGTCACGTCCATCGGCAGCGGCAGGTCGTCGTTCTCGTAGACGCGGGAGACGGCGCCGGCGCCGTCGACGCGCAGGAAGTGCAGCGGGATCTCGAAGTGCCGCGTGAGGAGGTTGGTCATGCGCATCCCGGCGGCCTCGTGGGTGACGCCGAACGCATCGCGGAAGTCCTCGACGGCGAGGTTCCGGTCCTTCTTCGCCTGCTGCAGGAACGCGACCGACTGCGTCTCGGGCATGAGCGCGCACGCCGCGTAGTAGTTGATCTCGAGTCGCTGCTGCAGGAAGTCGGCGTAGTCGGTGGGCGGCTTGTGGCCGAGCAGGCGGTGCGCCATGGCCTGCAGCGCCATCGACCGCAGGCCGTGGCCGCCCGGGATCGAGGCGGGCGGCAGGTAGATGCGGCCGTTCTCGAGGTCGGTGACCGAGCGCGCCGAGTGCGGCAGATCGCTCACGTAGATCAGCTCGAAGCCCAGCTGCTCGGCCATGATGCTCACCGTGCGGTGGGTGAGGGCGCCGCCGTGGTGGCCCGCCGCCTTGAGCTGCTTCTCGGCGAGACGCTCGATGTCGCCGAGATAGTTGTCCTGGTCCCGCATCCGCAGGCGCAGGTCGGTGTTCGCGCGCCGCGCCTCCTCGGGGGTGGCGATCGTGGCGCGCTCACGGCGCTGCAGCTCCCGGTGGAGGCCGAGGATCGTCTCGATCGTCTCGTCGGGGAGCCCCTTGGACACCTTCACCGGCGGAATGCCGAGCTGGCGGAACAGATGGCCTCCCTGCGCCCGCTCCAGCTCGATCTCGAGCGCTGCCCGTCGGTTCGGCGGCTCGCTCGAGAGGAGGTCGGAGAGCTGGCTGTCGGTCGCGTCGGCGATCTGCTGCAGCAGGGAGAGCTTGGGCTCGCGCTTCCCGTTCTCGATGAGGCTGAGGTGGCTGCCGGCGACGCCGACGAGTGCGCCGAGCTCGTCGAGGGTGAGCCCCTTCTCGGAGCGACGGTGTCGGATGCGGTGCCCCAGGGTGGACAGCTCGATCGAGGTCGCCATTGTTTGAGTATACGGAAAGAACGCATCTTCTTTCGCCGAAAACGTGGGAAAAGAGTGCGCGCTCCTCCGTGAGAGTGGAGGCACGACCCGTCCACGACACCGACCGTCACGACACGAGGAGCGCGCCATGGCCCTGGCTGAGACCTTCACCCCGACCGCATCCGGCACCCGCGCCGGCGGCGTCGCCGCCTTCGGGCAGCGACCCGAGGCATCCGGCCCCGCCGTCGAGAAGCTCTATGCCTGGGTCGACGAGCTCACCGCGCTGCTCAAGCCCGAGCGGGTGCACTGGGTCGACGGATCGCGCGCCGAGAACGAGGCCCTGCTGCGCGAGCAGGTCGCCGAGGGCAAGCTCATCAAGCTCAACCCCGAGTGGCGGCCGGGCTCCTACCTCGCCCGCTCGCACCCCAGCGATGTCGCCCGCACCGAGGGGCGCACCTTCATCGCCTCCGAGAAGGAGGAGGACGCCGGACCCACGAACAACTGGGTCGCGCCGGCCGAGATCCGCACGACCCTCACGGGCCTGTTCGACGGGGCGATGCGGGGCCGCACGCTCTACGTCGTGCCGTTCTCGATGGGTGCCGTCGGCGGACCCCTCTCCCACATCGGCGTGCAGCTGACCGACAGCGCCTACGCGGTCACCTCGATCGGCATCATGACCCGCGTCGGCGCGGAGGTCGTCGAGCAGATCGCCGCCGGCGCTGCGTGGGTCAAGACGGTGCACTCGGTGGGTGCGCCGCTCGAGCCCGGTCAGGCGGATGTCGCGTGGCCGTGCAACGACGACAAGTACATCGTGCACTTCCCCGACACCCTCGAGGTGTGGTCGTACGGCTCGGGGTACGGCGGCAACGCGATCCTCGCGAAGAAGTGCTTCGCGCTGCGCATCGCCTCGGTCATCGGACGCGACGAGGGCTGGCTCGCCGAGCACATGCTGCTCATCCGCGTCATCAGCCCCGAGGGCAAGGCCTACCACGTGGCCGCCGCGTTCCCGTCGGCCTGTGGCAAGACGAACCTCGCCATGCTGCGGCCGACGATCCCCGGCTGGCGCGTCGAGACCCTCGGCGACGACATCGCGTGGCTGCGTCCCGGGGAGGACGGCCGGCTCTGGGCGATCAACCCCGAGGCGGGCTTCTTCGGTGTCGCGCCGGGCACCGGCGAGTCGACCAACGTCACCGCGGTGGAGACCCTGTGGGGCAACACGATCTTCACGAACGTGGCGCTGCGTCCCGACGGCGACGTGTGGTGGGAGGGTCTGACCGACCAGCCGCCGGCAGAGCTGACCGACTGGGAGGGCAACGCGTGGACCCCGGCGTCGGGCCGGCCGGCCGCGCACCCGAACTCGCGTTTCACTGTCTCGGCCGCGCAGTGCCCGCAGATCGCCCCCGACTGGGATGCTGCGGAGGGCGTGCCGCTCGACGCGATCCTGTTCGGCGGGCGCCGGGCGACGAACGTGCCGCTCGTGGTCGAGGCCACCGACTGGACGCACGGCGTCTTCCTCGGCTCGACGATCTCGTCGGAGCGCACCGCCGCCGCCGAGGGCACCGTCGGCGAGCTGCGCCGCGACCCGTTCGCGATGCTGCCGTTCTGCGGCTACAACATGGCCGACTACTTCGGCCACTGGATCGAGGTGGGGCAGAAGCTCCGCTTCGACCGTGCGCCGCGCATCTTCCAGGTGAACTGGTTCCGTCGGGGTGCCGACGGCCGGTTCCTGTGGCCGGGCTTCGGGGACAACGCCCGTGTCATCGACTGGATCATCCGTCGCGTCGAGGGCAGCGTCCCCGCCGTGTCGAGCCCCATCGGTCGCCTCCCGCGCACCGATGACCTGAACCTCGAGGGCATCGAGGTGCCCGATGAGGACCTGGCCGAACTGTTCTCGATCGACCGCGACTCGTGGCTGACCGAGGCCGATCTCACGGAGCAGTTCTACGCCACCTTCGGTGGCCGGGTTCCGGCGGCGCTCCAGTCGGAGCTGTCGTCGCTGCGCTACCGCCTCAAGAGCGCGTAGCTCTCGCCCTCCCGGGCACGAACGGACCCCCGTCGATCGCGCGACGGGGGTCCGTTGCGTCCGTGCCGCCCGGGTGGTCGGCGCGGTGATCGTTCAGGCGGCGGGCTCGAGCGTGGCGGCCGGAACATGCATGCCGGGCCGCGAGCGGAAGTGGCCGGCGACCGTCAGCACGACGCCGAGCACGACCCACCCGCCGAGCACCAGCCACTGAGCGGTGGCGTCGGCATCGGGGAAGTAGCTGAGCCCGCGCAGCAGCCAGGACGCCGCGCCGGGCACCAGGTACTGCCCGATCGCGCCCCAGGGGGCCACGAGGAACTGCCACGGCATGGTCGCGCCCGAGATCGGGTTCGCGAACAGGATGGTGACCACGGCGCCGATGCCGATGCCGGCGGGGCCGAAGAGCGATGCGCACCCGACGACGAAGGCGGATGTCGCGGCGATCGCGAGGGCGATGGCGGCGGCGTTGAGCAGGAAGTCGCCCTGCAGGTAGCCGAACCAGGTCTGCAGCACCACGGCGAGGAGGAGCCCGACCCCGACGCCGTACGCGAGGAGCGCCGTGAGGCGGCGGAGAGGGCCGACCACGAGCAGCGAGATGAGCACGCCGCCCAGCATGCCGCCGAGGGTCAGTGGGAACGCGGCGGCGGCGAGGCCGGTGCCGGACGGGTCGCTGTCCGACAGCGGCACGACGGCGGTCACGGCGACCTGCGGCACGGTGGGCGCGCCGGCGGCGTGCGCCTGCTGGCTGAGCTGGGCCTGCAGCTGCGCCGCGAGGCCGGTGAGCAGCTGGGTGGGCACGGCTCCCGCGGCGGGGGCGGTCAGCACCTCGGGGGCGGCGGTCGCCGACAGCACGATCGCACCGTAGGTCGCCCGCGTCTCGATCTGGTGCACGGCGTCCTCGCGCTCGGTCGCGGCCACGAAGGTGATGCTGTCGCCGCGGGCGGCCACGGCGTCCTCGATCGCGGTGACCGCGGCGTCCGGGCCGCTGATGCCGATCGGGAGGTCATGGGCGCTGGCGGTCTTGGTGGGCCAGAGGAAGGCGAGCACGACGACCCCGACGACGAGGGCGCCGATGAGCCCGAAGGCGAGCGAGAGTGTCCAGCGGGTGTGCGGACGGACCGGAGCGGCCATGGGGATCCCCTCTAAAAAGAACATCTGATCTGTTTGAGATCACCATAGCAGAACGCCTATTCTGTGTACGTGCCCCGCTTGAAAGAGGAGACCCGCCTCGCCCGCCGCCGCGAGATCGCCGAGGCGGCCCTGCGGTGCTTCGCCCGTCAGGGGTTCGCCGCGACATCCATGGCCGACATCATCGCCGAGTCGGGGCTGTCCGCCGGATCCATCTACTCGCACTACGACAGCAAGGCGGCGCTCGTGCACGAGGCCGCCAAGGAGATCCTCGACGACAGGTTCCGTCAGGTCGTCGCGGCGATCGACCTCGACGGCACCGCGACGATCAGCCCCGGCCGGCTCTTCCTCGCGGTCGTGGAGACGATGTTCGTCGCGAGCGCGGGGCCGGTGCTGCTGCGTGTGTGGGCCGAGATGCCCGTCGACCCGGAGCTCGCCGCGGTCGGCGTGAAGAACGTCGGGTTCATGCGCGCCCGCGTCTCCGAGCTGCTCGTGCCCTGGGTCGGCGCCCGCGCCGGCGCTGAGCTCACCGCCGACGATCCCCTCGTCGGCCGCACCGCCGACCTCGTCATCGCCGCCGTGCAGGGACTTCTCGTCCGTGCCGCGTTCGACGAGCCCGAGACGCTCGCCGCACTGCGTCAGACCCTGGCGCGCGCGCTCGACACCGCCGAGGTGTGAGGCGGCTGCCGCTCAGACCAGCAGCTGGTGCTTCGCCAGGTCTCGGTAGAGCGGCGTGGACGCCACGAGCTCCGAGTGGGTGCCGACCCCGACGACCTCGCCGCGATCCATCACGACGATGAGGTCGCTGTCGACCACCGTCGACAGGCGGTGCGCGATGACGACGAGCGTGCGACCGGTGGCGACCGCGTCGATGGCCTCCCGCATGCGCTGCTCGTTGAGACCGTCGAGCGACGACGTCGACTCGTCGAGCAGCAGGATCGGGGGAGCGGCCAGCAGTGCGCGGGCGATCGCGAGGCGCTGGCGCTCGCCGCCCGACAGCATCACTCCCGCCTCGCCGACCTGCGCATCGAGCCCCTCGGCACTGCGGTCGAGCACGTCGCCGAGGTTCACCGCCCGCAGCACCGCCTCGCACGCCTCGTCGGTCGCGTCGGGGGAGGCGAGGCGCAGGTTGTCGCCGATCGAGCCCGCGAGGGTCGGGGCATCCTGCTCGACATAGCCGAGCCGCGCGCGCAGCGCGGTGCGATCGTGCAGGCGCACATCCACCCCGTCGACCAGCACCGCACCGCCCGTCGCGTCGTAGAACCGCTCGATGAGCGCGAGCGTCGTCGACTTCCCGGCGCCCGAGGGGCCGACCAGCGCGACGCGCGATCCCCGCGGCACCCGGAAGCTCACCCCGCGCAGCACCTGCGCGCCCGCCTCGTCCCCCTCGTCCTCGATCGCCGACGCATCCACCCGCACGCTCGCCAGCGCCCGCCGTGCCTCGCCCTCGGCCCGGCGGCGGGTCGCGACGACGGCATCGGGATAGGAGAAGTGCACGTCGCGGAACTCGACGGCGGGGGCGGATGCCGCGGCATCCGCATCATCGACGACGACGCCCGCCGCGCGCTGCGCGTCGTCGGCGTCCTCGGTGGGGAGGTCGAGCACCTCCTGGATGCGTCCGAGGGCGCCGAGCGCTTGGTTGATCGACAGGATCGCGCCCACGAACGTGCCGAGGGGAGCCACCAGCAGGAAGAGGAACATGATGAACGCCACGAGGTTGGCGATGCCGAGATCGCCGGAGGCGACGCGCAGGCCGCCGACCCCGAGCACCACGAGCAGGGAGACCTGCAGCGCGATGCCCGCGACCGGAACCACGAGCGCCGATACCTTCGCGATGCGCACCCCCACGGTGTACGCCTCGTCGGCGAGGCGGGTGACGCTCGCCGTCTCCCGCTCGGTCGCGCCCGCCGCCCGCACGGTGCGGATCGACCCGATCGCGCGCTCGACGCCCGAGGCCAGCTCGCCGACCTTCGCCTGCTGCGCACGCGTCGCGACCCGGATGCGCCCCGAGAGCACCACGACAGCGCCGATCGACGCGCCCAACACGATGACGATCAGAAGCAGCAGCA
>NZ_MKSL01000035.1:0-67872 GCF_001897265.1 Microbacterium sp. 71-23 | reverse complement strand
ACCGCGGTGCCGGTGCGCTGCAGCAGATAGTGCTGGTACCCGGAGATGAGCGACGTCACGACGACGAGCGCCACGATGGCCCAGACGAGCGGGCCGAGCCCGGTGCCCGACTGCACCTCGGCGATCACCTGCTGCACGACGAGCGGCTGGGCGAGCGTGGTCACCGCGCCGACGACGCTCAGCAGCGCGACGGCGATGAGGGTGCCGCGGTGGTCGGCGAGGAAGGGGAGGAGCTGCCGCACGCTCGCGCGCGGACCGTCGTCCTTCGACGGACGGGCGAACGGGCTGCGACGCGGGGTGGCGGGTGCGGACATGACTTCCTCATCGGTCTCGGCCGGCGCCCCCACGCGCCCGACGGGCGCCTCGGGGGATGCGGCACCGCTCACGAGTATCGCCCCGCACCGGGTCCCGCTCACAATCGACCCGGCGATGTCGCCGCCGCGGGCTACGGTGGATCGCGTGCCAACCCCCGTGATCACCGCTCAGAACCTCGCCAAGTCCTACCGCGTCAAGGGCAAGCCCGACTTCGTCGCCGTCGACGGACTCAGCTTCGAGGTCACGGCCGGGGAGTCGTTCGGGTTGTTGGGGCCGAACGGGGCGGGCAAGTCGACCACCATGAAGATGGTCGGCGCCGTGTCGTCGCGCACCGGGGGGAGTCTCAGCATCCTGGGGCTCGATCCCGACCGCTACGGACCCGAGATCCGCTCGCGCCTGGGCGTCGTGCCCCAGCAGGACAACCTCGACGCCGAGCTCAACGCGCGCGAGAACCTCTACATCTACGGCCGCTACTTCGGCCTGCCGGGAAAGGTCTGCCGCGAGCGCGCCGAGGAGCTGCTCTCGTTCGCGCAGCTCGAGGACAAGGCCACCGCCAAGGTCGATCAGCTCTCCGGTGGCATGAAGCGCCGCCTCACCATCGCCCGGGCTCTTATCAACGAGCCGCGCATCCTGCTGCTCGACGAGCCGACGACCGGCCTCGACCCGCAGGCGCGCCATGTGCTGTGGGACCGGCTGTTCCGGCTGAAGGAGCAGGGCACGACTCTCGTGCTGACGACCCACTACATGGACGAGGCCGAGCAGCTGTGCGACCGCCTGGTCGTCGTCGACAAGGGCCGCATCATGGCCGAGGGGTCGCCCGCGACCCTCATCCGCGAGCATTCGAGTCGCGAGGTGCTCGAGGTGCGCTTCGGCTCCGACCGCAACGAGCAGGTCGCGCCGCAGCTGGCCGGCATCGGCGATCGCGTCGAGGTGCTGCCCGACCGCATCCTCATCTACGCCGACGACGGCGAGGCGGCCCTCGAGCGCATCCACGCCCTGGGACTCGAACCCGTCACCTCGCTCGTGCGCCGCTCGTCGCTCGAGGACGTCTTCCTGCGCCTCACCGGACGGTCGCTGGTCGAATGAGCGAGCTGAGAACCACCCCGACCCTCGACGAGCTGCGCGACGAGGCGCTCGCCTGGGGTCGCACGCCCCGGCGGGCGGGCACCCTGTTCGTGCTCGAGCACTGGCTGCGCGCCATGCGCGCGTACGGCTGGACGATCGTCGTCAACGCGATCGGGCAGCCCATCGTCTACCTGCTCGGCCTCGGCCTCGGCCTCGCCGCGCTCATCGCGGTGCCGATCGACGACGGCACGCAGCACGTGCGCTACGTCGTGTTCGTCGCGCCCGCCCTGCTGGTCACCGCGGCCGTCGCCGTGGCATCCGAGGAGTCGACCTATCCGGTGATGGCGGGCTTCAAATGGCGTCGCTACTTCTTCGGGTTCAACGCCGCGCCGCTCTCGCCCCGGCAGATCGTGAACGGCGTCGCCGCCGGCGCCTGCGTGCGCATGTTCATCGTCGTTGCCGCGTACTACGTGATCATCTGGGTGTTCCAGGCCGTGCCGCACCCCGAGACCGGGTGGCTATCGATCATCGCCGGCGTGCTCGGCGGGCTCGCCTTCGGCGCCCCCCTCATGGCCTACGCGGCCTCCATCGAAGACGACCGCGGCCAGTTCGCGCTCGTGCAGCGGTTCATCTTCATGCCGCTGTTCCTGTTCTCCGGCACGTTCTACCCGCTCGGCAACGTCGGCTGGCTGCAGTGGATCGGGTGGCTCTCGCCGGTGTGGCACGCCTCGGAGCTCTCCCGCATGGTGACCTACGGGCGGGCGATCGAGCCGTGGCTGATCGCCGTGCATCTCGGCTACCTCGTGGTGCTGGCTGCGGTCGGCCTGCTCGCGGCGCACCACTTCTTCGGACGGAGGCTCTCGCGATGACAAGCACCGTCGCCTCCGCACCCGTGCGCGCCGGCAGCGTGCGAGCCCTCTGGGCCGGCAACCCGCAGTCTGTCGTGCAGCGCGGTCTGCTCTCGGCGCGATCGTCGAGCTGGGTGGTCGTGCTCTCCGGCTTCTTCGAGCCCGTCTTCTATCTGCTCGCGATGGGCGTCGGACTCGGCTCCCTCATCCCGGGTGTCACGGTCAACGGCCAGAGCGTCGCGTACGCCGCCTACATCGCCCCGGCACTCCTCGCGGTGTCGGCGATGAACGGTGCCATCTACGACTCGACGTGGAACGTCTTCTTCAAGATGAACTACGGCAAGCTCTACGAGGGCATGTTGGCCACATCTCTCGGCCCGCTCGACGTCGCGCTCGGCGAGATCCTCTACGCGCTGCTGCGGGGGCTCCTCTACGCCTGCGGCTTCATGGTGATCATGCAGGTGCTCGGGCTCAATCTCTCGTTCACCGCGCTCCTCGCCCTCCCCGCGGTGCTGCTGATCGCGTTCGGGTTCGCGAGCGTCGGCATGGCGGTCACGAGCTACATGAAGACCTTCCAGCAGATGGACTGGATCAACTTCGTGCTGCTGCCGATGTTCCTGTTCTCGGCGACGTTCTTCCCGCTGTCGGTCTACCCCGAGCCGGTGCAGTGGATCGTGCAGGCGTTCCCGCTGTGGCACGGCGTCGAGCTCATCCGCGGGCTCACCACCGGCATCCTCACCCCGGCGATGCTCATCCACGTCGGCTACTTCGTGGCGATGATCACCGTCGGGCTCGTCTTCACCACGACGCGACTGCGCGCGCTGTTCCTCGACTGACGTCGCACAGAACGCGGATGCCGCGGGGCGCCCGGCCCCGCGGCATCCGCGTTCTGTCGTGGTGTGCGGTTCAGAGGGAACCCGTCGATCCCACGCCGATGTTGTCGTCGTACGAGGCGTCCTTCGTCTCGCGCGACAGGAGCAGCGCGATGAGGGTGAGCACGGAGCATCCGGTCAGATACAGCCCGACGAGCCACGGCGAACCGCCCGCCGCGGCCCAGAGGGCCACCGCCACGATGGGGGCGAGCGCGGCGCCGAGGATCGACGACACGTTGTACGAGATCGCCGAGCCCGTGTAGCGCACGTTCGTGGGGAACAGCTCCGGCAGGATCGCGCCCATCGGGCCGAAGGTCGAGCCCATCAGCACGAAGCCGAACACGAGGAACGCCTGCGTGAGCGCCCCGGTGAGCTTCGGGTCGGCGTACGGCGCGAGGAACACCGAGAAGGTGAGGCCGAACACGATGATGCCGACCGTCACCCAGATCAGCAGCTTGCGGCGTCCAATCGCGTCGGCGAGGGGGCCGGAGATCAGCGTGAAGATGCCGAAGAAGACCACGCCGATGATCTGCATGATGACGAAGTCGGTGTAGGCGAAGCCTTGGCCGGGCACATAGCTCGCGGCGAACGCCGCGGGATCGAACACCTTGCCGGCCGCCTCCGCGGCCTTCTGTGCGGCCGCGCTCGCCGTCGCGAGAGTGGCCTTGGTGCCGTACGAGAGGGTGAAGCTCGTCATCAGGTAGAAGAGCACGTAGGTCGCCAGCATGATGAACGTGCCGAGCACCAGGTGCCACCAGTGGCGCCGCAGCACCTCGCCGAGCGGGAACTTGCGGATCGCGCCGGTCTTCTCGGCCTTCGTGAACGTCTCCGACTCGACCAGACGCAGACGCACCCACAGGCCGATGATGACCATGACGGCGGAGAAGAGGAACGGCACGCGCCATCCCCAGCTGAGGAAGGCCTCCGAGCGCTGCGCGCCGCCGTCGGGGTGGGGCAGGGCGAAGTTGATGACCAGGAACACGCCGTTGGCGATGATGAAGCCGATGGGGGCGCCCAGCTGCGGGAAGGTGCCGTACCAGGCACGCTTGCCGGCGGGTGCGTTCTCGGTGGCCACGAGGGCAGCGCCCGACCACTCCCCGCCGAGCGCGAAGCCCTGCGCGAGGCGGAGGATCAGCAGCAGCACGGCCGCCCAGACGCCGATCTGGTTGAAGGTGGGCAGGCAGCCGATGAGGAACGTCGCGATGCCCATCGTGAGCAGCGACGTGACGAGGGTGGCCTTGCGGCCGAACCGGTCGCCGAAGTGGCCGAACACGACGGCGCCGATGGGTCGTGCGACCATCGCGGCGCCGAAGACGCCGAACGAGGCGAGCAGCGACGCGGTGTCGTTGCCGGTGGGGAAGAACAGCACCGGGAACACGAGCACCGCCGCCGTGGCGTACGCGTAGAAGTCGTAGAACTCGATCGTGGTGCCGATGAGGCTCGCCGTGATGACGCGCGAGCGCGGATTGGCGGGTGCGGGAGCGGAGGAAGGTGCGGACGAGACAGCCGTAGACATGCAAAACCTGCGTACAGAGAAGGGAGGAGGGGAGCGGTGCCGGAGGCGACGCACCTCGCGGGTGTGCGAGGGCCGGGACCGGGGCGCCACGGGATGGGTGACGCGGACCAGGTGTTCAGCCTACTCTTCGGCGACACCTGTCGGATTCGCGGTCCCCACCGTCCGGGGAGCGGCTCCAGCGATACCTTCACCTACGATGAAGGTATGGACACGCTTCTCGGAATCCTGCACGTCGGCACGGCCGTCTTCATCGTCGGACCGCTCGCGATCCTCCCGCACACCGCCCTGCGGGCGCTGCGCATCCGCAACGTCGACTCGGTGCGCACCCTCGCCACTTCGACGATGGTCTTCGCATGGCTGTCGTTGCTTACGTTCGTCTTCGGGTTCGGCGCCATGGGCATGGCCGATCCGAAGTATCAGCTGACGTTCACGACCCCGTGGATCCTGATCTCGATCATCCTGTACGCCGTCGCGTTCTTGCTGGCGGTGTTCCTGCTCGTCCCGCGCCTGCGCGCCGGGGCCGACGCCATCGAGGCGGCGGGGGCGGATGCCGCGGCGAAGCCCGCCGGCTACGGCGCGATCGCCGGCGTCAGCGGTGTGGTCACCCTGCTGCTCGTCGCGATCGTCGTGCTGATGATCTGGAAGCCCTGAGGCCCGTTCGGCGTCGCGCCCCTCGGCGCGCGACGCCGATCCGTGTCAGGCCCCGCGCAGCTCGCGCAGCGTGAGCGCGGTGCGCAGCGCGGCATCCGCCGCCTCGGCGCCCTTGTCCTCGGTCGACCCGGGGAGGCCCGCGCGGTCGATGCCCTGCTGTTCGTCGTCGAGGGTGAGCACCCCGAACCCGACCGGCTTCCCGGTGTCGAGCGCGACGCGGGTGAGCCCGTCGGTCGCGGCCGACGCGACGAAGTCGAAGTGCGGGGTCCCGCCGCGGATGATCACCCCGAGGGCGACGACCGCGTCGGCTCCGCTCGTGAGTGCGGCCTGAGCGACCACGGGAAGCTCGAACGACCCGGGCACCCGCACGAGGCGCCAGGTGGCGCCGGCGGCGTCGAGCGTGCGGGCCGCTCCGGCGATGAGTCCGTCGGTGATCGTCTCGTGCCACGTGCCGGCGATGACGACGACCTCGATGCCGGTCGCGTCGATCTGATCGGCGGTGCGCGGGGCGCCGTGTCCGCTCATCGGGCGTTCTCCTCGGTGCTGGGGGCCGCCTGGTGGGCGGCGGTGGTGGCGAGCGCCTCGGCGAGAGCGCCGTCGGCGATGATGTGACCCATGCGGTCGCGCTTGGTCTCGAGGTAGCCCTGGTTCGCGGGCCCGACCCCGACGATCAGCGGAACCTGCTCGACGACGTCGACGCCCAGGCGGCGCAGCTGCGCGACCTTGTCGGTGTTGTTCGTCAACAGCCGTACGCGCGCGACGCCGAGGTCCGAGAGGATGCCGGCGGCCGCCGCGTAGTCGCGGGCGTCGGCCGGGAGCCCCAGGGCGAGGTTCGCGTCGACGGTGTCGAGTCCGCGCTCCTGCAGGCTGTACGCGCGCAGCTTGTTGATGAGGCCGATCCCGCGACCCTCGTGGCCGCGCATGTAGATGACGATGCCGCCGTCCTGCTCGATGACGTCGAGGGCGGCGTCGAGCTGCGGGCCGCACTCGCACTTGAGCGAGCCGAACGCCTCGCCCGTGAGGCACTCGGAGTGCACGCGCACCAGCGGGGCCTCCTCGGTGAGCTCGCCCGAGACCACGGCGAGGTGGTCGGTGCCGCTGATGCGGTCGCGGTAGGCGAGGAAGCGGAACACGCCGTGTGACGTCGGCACGAGCGCCTCGGCGCGCAGACTGACGCGACGGCGCGGGCCGGAGGCCGCGGCATCCGTCGGCTCGACCTCGTCGAGATAGGCGATCAGCTGCTCGATCGTGATCACCGGCAGACCGTCGGTCTCGCCGAGCTCGAGCAGCCCGGGCAGTCGCATCATGCTGCCGTCGTCGGACACGATCTCGCAGATGCCGCCGACCGGGGGGAGCCCGGCGAGGCGCATCAGGTCGACAGCTGCCTCGGTGTGACCGGCGCGCTCGCGCACGCCGCCGTCGACGGCGCGCAGCGGCAGGATGTGGCCGGGGCGGATGACGCTCGACGGCGTCGACGCGGCGTCGGCCAGCACGTTGAGGGTGTGCGCGCGGTCCGAGGCGCTGATGCCCGTCGACTGGCGGTCGGCGGCGTCGACGCTGACCGTGTAGGCGGTGCCGCGGGCGTCCTGGTTGACCGGCACCATCGGGGGCAGGTCGAGGCGGTCGGCCCACTCGCCGGGGAGCGGGGCGCAGATGAATCCGCTGGAGTGGCGCACGATCCACGCGATCCACTCCGGGGTCGCGAGGGCGGCGGAGATGATCGCGTCGCCCTCGTTCTCGCGGTTCTCATCGTCGGCGACGATGACGGGCTTGCCCTGACGCAGGGCTTCGAGGGCTTCGGGAATGGTCGACAGGCTCATCGGGAGCCTCCTTCTTCGGGGGACGCAGCGGGGGTGATCGGGGCGCCGGCGGCCGGGAAGGCCAGCAGTCGGCGCACGTGGCGGGCGAGGATGTCGGTCTCGAGGTTCACCGCGTCGCCGACAGCGCGGCGGCCGAGCGTCGTCGCCTCCAGGGTCTCGGGGATGAGCGAGACCTCGAACCAGGGGACGGGTGCCGCGGGCTCGCTGACCGCGCTCACGGTCAGGGACGTGCCGTCGACCGCGATCGATCCCTTGTCGACGACGAGGGGCGCGAGCTCGGTGGGCAGCGAGATGCGCAGCACGCGCCACTGGGCGCCCGGGCGCACCTCGAGCAGTGCGCCGGTGCCGTCGACGTGGCCCTGCACGATGTGGCCGCCCAGGCGTCCGCCCGCGCTCGTCGCGCGCTCGACGTTGACGGGGGTGCCGGCGCCGACGCCCGCGAGGGTCGTGACGTCGAGCGTCTGGCGCATCACGTCGGCGGTGAACCAGTCGTCGCCCTGGTCGATGACGGTGAGGCACACGCCCGAGATCGCGATCGAGTCGCCGTGGTGCGCGTCGGACACCGCCGCGGGCGCCCGCACGGTGAACCGTGCGCCGTCGCCCGAGGGCGAGACATCCGTCACGGTGCCGATCTCTTCCACGATGCCGGTGAACATCAGCTCTCCTTCTCAGAGGTGGTCTCGGATGCCGCGGGCACCGCGACGACCAGCAGGTCGTCGCCGAGCCGCTCGAGGTGGGTGAGGGCGAGGCGGCGCTGGTCGGCGATCGTGTCGACGCCGATCACCCGCAGTGCGGGGTTGTCCCGCCCGTCGGAGCCCGCACCGATGAGCGTCGGGGCGATGTAGGCGAGCACCTCGTCGGCGAGCCCGGCGCGCAGGAACGCGCTCGCGATCGTCGGGCCGCCCTCGACGAACACGCGCTGCACGCCGCGGTCGCGCAGCTCGGACAGCACGGATGCGGCGCGGTCGTCGCCGGGGTGCTCGCCGAAGAGGTTGTGACCGTCGCGCTGCAGGAATCCGCGCGGGTGCGCGCGCACGAGCGCACGGTCGGGCACGATTCGGGCGCCGAGCACGACCGGCAACGGCTGGTGGTCGTAGAGGGTGCCGTCGGGGTGACGGGCGGTGAGGGCCGCGTCATCGACGAGGATCGTGCCGATGCCGGCCACGATCGCGTCGGCCTCGGCGCGGCGACGGTGCACGTCGGCGCGCGCTGCGGCTCCCGTGATCCAGCGGCTCGTGCCGTCGGCGGCGGCTGCGCGGCCGTCGAGCGACTGCGCCCACTTGACGGTGACGTGCGGACGGCCGAGCCGCTGCACGGTCAGCCACGAGTCGAGCAGGGATGCCGCGGCATCCGCCTCGAGGCCCGACTCCACGTCGACGCCGCCGTCGCGCAGGGTGTCGCCCCCGCCGTGGGCGTTCTCGGTCGGATCGGGGAGCGCGTACACCACGCGGGCGACGCCGGCGGCGAGCAGCGCCTGCGCGCAGGGGCCGGTGCGGCCGGTGTGGTTGCACGGCTCGAGAGTGACGATCGCTGTCGCACCCTGCGCCTCGCCCGGGGCGAGCCGCGAGAGCGCGTCGACCTCGGCGTGCGCGGTTCCGGCGCCGCGGTGGAAGCCCTCGGCGAGCACGTCGCCGGTGGGGGAGAGGATCACGGCGCCGACCTGCGGGTTGACGCCGCGCGGGCCTTCGGCGGCGAGTGCGAGGGCACGTTGCATCGCCGCGTGTTCGGCGGGGGTCGTGCTCATGTCGTCTCGTCCTGTCGGTGTGGACTCCGGGCAGGGTCGACGAGCGCACCGTGGTGCGCGTGCCTCCTCCCATCCGGACTAGATACGCCTGAGCGCCTCATCACCGTCGGTCCCGGAATTCCACCGGGTCGACCGCGACGGTGCCGATGTGGCACGGAAGTCGCGGCTCGCGGACTGTCACCGCCGGTTCGGATTCTCACCGACCCCGGAGCACGTTGCTGTACTCGAGTGTACTGAACGCCTCCGACACGGATTCATTCCGCGACATGTGGGGACCCGCAGCATCCGCTCAGTGCAGCAGCCGCGACATCCGCCGGTCGGCGAGCGGCGTGCCGCCGGTCTGACACGTCGGGCAGTACTCGAGCGAGCGCTCGGCGAAGAACACCGACCGCACCGTGTCGCCGCAGACCGGGCAGGTCTCGCCGCGCCGGCCGTGCACCTTCATGCCACGCCGCTTGGCGTCCTTCAGGTCGGCCGGGGGCTTTCCGGATGCCTCGGCCACCGCCTCGGCGAGGGTCGCGACCATCGCGTCGTAGAGCCGGGCGACCGTCGCCTCGTCGAGGGTCGCGGCGATCGCGTAGGGCGACAGGTGCGCGGCGTGCAGGATCTCGTCGGAGTAGGCGTTGCCGATGCCCGCGATCGTCGCCTGATCGCGCAGGAGCCCCTTGATCTGCGTGCGACGGCCGGAGAGCAGCGCCACGAAGGCGTCGCGATCGAACGCGGCATCGAGGGGGTCGGGCCCGAGGGTCGCGACCTGCGGTACGTCAGCGGGGCGGCGCACCACCGACACCGACAGCGACTTCTTGGTCGCCGCCTCGGTGAGATCGAACCCGGAGCCGTCGTCGAAGCCGACCCGCAGGGCGATCGGGCTGCGGCCCGGGCGGATCACTGTCGCCGGGAGTGCGTCGTACCAGCGCAGCCACCCCGATTTGGCGAGGTGGAACACGAGATGCAGGTCGCCCGCTGCCGCGGTGGCCGCGATGTCGAGGAACTTGCCGTGCCGCGCCACGCCCGACACGACGGCTCCCTCCAAGGCATGCACCGGCGGATCGAACGTCTTCAGCGCGGCGACGGCCGTCACCCGCACGGTGCTGAAGGTGCGCCCACGCAGCCGCCCGTCGAGAAACTCGACGAGCCCCTGCACCTCCGGCATCTCCGGCATGCGGCCATCCTCGCACGGGTGGATGCCAGCGGGTCAGTCCCCGAGCGGCGGCCAGGGCCGCGGCATCCGATCATCGCTCGCGAGCAGCCCGCCGGCCCAGGCGTCGAAGCGCTCGCCGGCGCCGTTGAGCAACGACTGGCGCAGAAGGCCCTCGTAGCGGATGCCCACGGCGCGGGCGAGGCGTGCGGAGCCGATGTTGCCGACGACCGCCCGCCATTCGATGCGGGACAGCGCCGCGCCGTCGGCGGCGAAGCCGAACGCGATGACCTCGCGCGCGGCCTCCGTCGGGAACCCGCGGCGCCGGCCGCCCGGGGCCATCCAGTAGCCGATCTCGGCGTTTCCGCGCGCGACGCGGTGCAGACCGATCATGCCCACGAGCTCGTCGTCGTGACGGATGCCCCAGGTGAGCTCCGTGCCGTCCTCCCACCACCCGGCGGCCTTCTCGACGAACCCGACCGCGTGCTCGCGCAGGTAGGGCGTCGGCACGGTCGTGTAGCGCTGCACGTCGGGGTCCTGGCAGGCCGCGAAGATCGCGTCGACATCGTCGGACGTCGGAGGCGAGAGCGTGAGCCGGGCGGTGTGGAGCGTGACGGGGGTCATGCCCCGAGAGTAGCGGCGGGGTGCGTGCAGGGAATGCGGGGGCTCGCTACGATCGCCCCGTGAAGGACGTGCACGGATGCCGCTCTCGCTGACCGCGCGCGGCGCCATCGGATGGGATGAGACCGGGCGCGCCGACGACCCGCCGCTCGTGCTGATCCAGGGGCTGGGGTCGCAGCTCGTGGGCTGGGCGCCCGGGTTCACGCGCCTGCTGGCGGACGCCGGGTTCCGGGTCCTCCGCTACGACAATCGCGACGTCGGCCTCTCGCAGCGCTTCCCGGCCGGCGGGTACACCATCGGCGACCTGGCCGATGACCTCGAGGCGCTCCTCGACGACCGCGGCATCGCGGCCGCCCACGTCGTCGGCCAGTCGATGGGCGGGATGGTGGCGCAGGAGCTCGCGCTGCGGCATCCCGAACGCGTGCGGTCTCTCGCCCTCCTCTACACGACCGCCTCGCCTCGGCACCTGCTGCGCGCCGACGTGCTCGACGAGGAGAGCGTGCTCCCGGACCCGCTCGCGCCGACCACCCGGGAGCGGTTCATCCCGTACTACGTGCGCGGTGAGGCGACCTGCGCGTCGAGGGTCTACCCGCAGGACACCTCGTGGCTCACCGAACTCGCCGGCACCGTGTGGGATCGCGGCTGGGAGCCGGACGGCGCGGCGCGGCAACGGGCCGCGATCCGGGCGAGGGGGGACCGGCTCGATGCGGTCGCGGCGATCACAACCCCGACCGTCGTGCTCGCCGGTGATGCTGATCAGCAGATCGACGCGGCCGGGTCGGTCGAGTTGGCCGCCGCGATTCCGGGCGCGCGGCTGCACATCTACCCCGGACTCGGCCACGAGATCGCACGCCCCGTCTGGGACGACCTGGTCGGACGCATCGCCGCGAACGCCGCGCGCGCGTCCTGACGCGCCGCGGCGGGTGGCTCACCGGCGGCGCAGCAGGCCGATCTTGTCGTAGACCGCGTCGAGGGTCGCGTCGGCGACGGATGCCGCACGCTCGGCGTTGGCCGCGAGCACCCGGTCGAGCTCGGCCTCGTCGGACAGCAGCGCCAGCGCACGCTCGCGCACCGGACCGAACTCCGACACCACGACCTCGGCGAGGCCCTTCTTGAAGTCGCCGTAGCCACGACCCGCGTACTCGTCCTCGATCGAGGGGATCTGGCGTCCGGTGAGGGCCGCGTAGATCACGAGCAGGTTCGAGACGCCGGGCTTGTTCTCCCGGTCGTAGCGCACCGAGCCCTCGGAGTCCGTCACCGCGCGCATGACCTTCTTGGCCGACACCGACGGCTCGTCGAGCAGCCACAGCACGCCCGCGTCGGACTCTGCCGACTTCGACATCTTCGCGGTCGGGTTCTGCAGGTCGTAGATGCGTGCGGTCTCCTGCTGGATCATCGGCACGGGCACGGTGAAGGTCTCGCCGAACCTCGAGTTGAAGCGCTCCGCGAGGTCGCGGGTGAGTTCGACGTGCTGCTTCTGGTCGTCGCCGACGGGCACGACCGACGCCTGGAAGAGCAGGATGTCGGCGGCCATCAGCACCGGGTAGGTGAAGAGTCCGACCGTGGTGCCGTCGGTGCCGTAGCGCTGCGACTTGTCCTTGAACTGCGTCATGCGGCTCGCCTCGCCGAAGCCGGTGAGGGTGCCGAGCACCCACGCGAGCTCGGCGTGCGCGGTGACGTGCGACTGCACGTACAGCGTCGACTTGGCGGGCTCGATGCCCGCCGCGATGTACTGCGCGGCCGTTCGGCGGGTCTTCTCACGCATCTCGGCGGGGTCGAACGGCTGCGTCAGCGCGTGCAGGTCGACCACCGAGAAGTACGCGTCGTACGACTCCTGAAGGTCGCGCCACTGCAGGAGGGCCCCGATGTAGTTGCCGACCTGCAGAGAGTCGGCGGAGGGCTGCATTCCCGAGTACAGACGCGCTTTGGTCACTCCCCGATTCTAGGGCGGTCGGATGCCGCGCCCCGCGGCATGCGGACGGCGGCGGGCCCCGCATCGGCAGGGCCGAGATGACGACAGTGCGCTCTCAGCGACCGATCGCGTAGTCGGCGACGACCGGGGCGTGATCACTCCACCGCTCGGCGTAGGTCGCCGCCCGCGCCACGTGGTAGCCGCTCTCGCGTGCCGCGAGCGCGGCGGTCGCCAGGTGGTAGTCGATGCGCCAGCCGGTGTCATTGTCGAACGCCTGACCGCGGTTCGACCACCACGTGTACGGACCCTCGACCTCTCCCGCATGACGGCGGCCGATGTCGACCCAGCCGAGACCGGTGCCGGTCGAGCCGTCGACACCGACGACCTGTGCGCCCTCGTCGCCGAGGAACCGGTCGACATAGGCCCGCTCCTTCAGCAGGAAGCCGGCCTTCTTCTGGTTCCCTCGCCAGTTCTTGATGTCGAGCGGGCGGTGGCCGACGTTCAGATCGCCCGTGACGAGCACGAGCGCACCGCCGGCGGCGAGGCGCGACATGCGCTCGGTCATCGCGTCGAGGAAGCCGTACTTCGCGTCCTGGCGCGGGGTGCCGTCCTCCCCGGAGTGCACGTAGGCGCTCACGACGGTGACGGTCTCGCCGTCGACCTCGAGGTCGGCCTCGATCCAGCGCCCCCGGGAGTCCACGCCCTCGCCGAGGTCGATGCGCGATGCGGCCGCAGGGATGCGGGACAGTACCGCGACCCCCGATCGCCCCTTGCTGAGCGACTCGTCATGCACGATGTGCCACCCGGGCAGCAGCTCGGTGATGTGCGTCGTTTCGGCGCGCACCTCTTGCAGCGTGAGGATGTCGACGCCGGCACCGTCGAGCCAGCCGGTCATGCCGTTGCGCACGGCCGCCCGGATGCCGTTGACGTTGACACTGGCGATGCGGACGGAGCGGGGCACGGGCTCCACCCTAGCGGCGGCCTCCGACGTCCTCGCCGTCCTCGGCCTCGAGCTGCTCCACCTCGAGTTCGGCCTGTGCGACCCGGCGGCGTGCGGCACGACTGCGCCACCAGGGAGCCTCGGTCTGCTCCTGGCGTGCGCGCCGCAGGTCGACCCGTGCGACGACCAGCCGAGCCTCACGCTCGATCGCGCGTCGCTCGGCGTCGGAGGTCGGCACGATCGCGACGTGGCGGTCGGCGGCGGCGACAGCGATCCACGCCGAGGCCACGAGGATGACCACGCCGACCACCCGGAACAGGAGCAGGAATCCGATGAAGGCCGTGAACGTCGCGAGCAGCGGATTGCGCGGGGCGTAGAGCAGCAGCAGCCCGGCGCCGAGCTGCACGATCGCGAGCGCAGCGCCGCCCATGAGCGACCCCGGCAGAATGCGTCGCCATCGCAGCGCGGCGCCGATCAGGAACCGGTAGAGGGCCGCGAGGGCGGCCGAGTTGATGACGAAGGCGACGAGCAGAGACGCGCCGCGCACGCTCACGCTCGACCAGAACGAATCACCGTCCAGCCCGAGCAGCGACCACACGAGATCGATCGCCCAGGTCGTGAACGAACCGACCACGGCGCCGAGCAGGAGCGCGACGCCGAACACCAGCGCCGCGAGGAAGTCGCGTGCCTTCAGCAGCACGTACGACCTCGAGTCGTAGGGCAGGCCGAAGATGTCGCGCACCGCGCGGCGCGCGTAGGTCACGAAACCGATCGCGGTCCAGATGACGACGATCGCGGCCACGGCGCCGGTCACACCCAGCAGGCCGCGCCCGCCGCTCGCGACATCCTGCACCTGGTCGGTGCTGACCAGACTCGACTCGCCGCCGATGAGACCGGGGATGTACCGGTTGATGAGGTCGATGAGACCCTGCACGGCCTGGGGAGAGCCGCCGAGCCACAGACCCACGGCGGCGAACGCGAGGTAGAGCACCGCGAAGATCGCGAACAGCGACTGATAGCTCATTCCGGCGGCGAGCAGCAGGCCGTTGCGCTGCAGGAAGAGCCGCCACACCCGCACGGGGAACCACCCGAGCGTGCGCCGTGTGACCCGCGTCGCCTGGGCGATCGGCTCGTCGAGACGCTCCCGCACGACCCGCTGCGCGTCCTGCAGGCGGGCGCGCACACGCTCGGCGAGCTCGCGCTCCTCGTCGGCCGGGTCGGTCCGACCCCGGTCGGTGGTCACGGACCCAGACTAGCCAGCGTCAGCCGCGGTGACGGATGCCGCGGGCCGCCGCAGTCGTCGGAGCACCGGCAGCACGGCGGCGAGGGCCACCGCGGGCAGCAGAAATCCGAGCGCCAGCCCGAAGACGTCGCCGAGGAACCCGACCAGCACGGCGCCAGCGATCGCGCCGGCGTAGTTGAAGAGGTTGACCCGCGCGATGATCTCGTCGCTGCGCGCGGGATCGAGCTCGCCGGTCGCGCCGAACGTGATCGGCACGAGGGCGCCGACCGCCACACCGGCCAGGGCGAAGCCCGCGATCGCGGCACCTCCCGCCGGGATGAGCGAGACGACGAGGCATCCGATAACCGACACGATGAGCGCGGCGGCTGCCACCGTGGCGCGAGGGAGCGTGCCGAGCAGGCGGTCGGTCACGAGGCGGGTCACCAGGATCACCACCTGGTACAGCGCGTAGCCGAGCGGGGCGACCGCAAGTGTCGTGCCGAGGTTGTCCGTGAGGAGGATCGAGCTCCAGGTGCTCACCGCCGAGTCGACGGTGAACGCGGCCAGGATGATGAATCCGAGCGCCCAGATCGCGCGGTGCGGGAGCGCGGTGCGCTCCGCGGCGACAGCGGTCTCGGGCGCCGCCTCGCGGGCGAAGAAGCGCAGCCCCGCGAGGGCGACGAGCAGCGCGATCGCCGCCGCCACGACGAGCGCGACACCAGCGGTCGTCGGGGTCAGCGAGAAGGCCGACACCAGCAGGGCGCCGACGATCGCGGCGGCCGTGTACGCGGCGAAGAACCCGCCGAGCAGGGATCGGCCGTACGCGCGCTGCACCACGACGCCCTGCATCGCCGACGCCGCGTCGACGCATCCGAGACCCACGCCGTAGACGACGAAGGCCGCCACGAACACCGGGAACGGCACGGGCAGCGCCGCCGCCGGAAGCGCTATCGCCTGCAGCACGAACCCCGTCGAGAGCGCCACGCGCGCGCCCAACCGTGTCGCGAGGGCTCCGGCGAGCACCGATCCGCCGGCGGCGGCGACGCACACCCCCAGGATGATCAGATTCACGACCGTGTCGTCGATCTGCTGCCGGTTCTTCAACGTCGGCAACGACGTGACGACCACCGCGTAGCCGAGACCCTGCGTCGCGTAGGCGGCGGTCACCGCCACGCGGGAGGCGCGCGGCATCCGCTCACTGCCGGGGGAAGGAGCGAGCGGCACCGCCATCACCTCACGGCTTGCCGCGCAGAACCGCCTGCTTGACCTCGGCGATCGCCTGCGTCACCTGGATGCCGCGGGGGCACGCCTCGGTGCAGTTGAAGGTCGTGCGGCAGCGCCACACGCCCTCCTTGTCGTTGAGGATGTCGAGACGCACGTCGCCCGCGTCGTCGCGCGAGTCGAAGATGAAGCGGTGCGCGTTGACGATCGCCGCCGGTCCGAAGTACTGGCCGTCGGTCCAGAACACCGGGCACGACGAGGTGCACGCGGCGCACAGGATGCACTTGGTCGTGTCGTCGAAGCGCTCGCGGTCGACGATCGACTGCACGCGCTCCTTGCCCTTCTCGGGGAGCGAGTTGGAGATGAGGAACGGCTGCACCTCGCGGTAGGAGGCGAAGAACGGCTCCATGTCGACGATGAGGTCCTTCTCCAGCGGCAGGCCCTTGATCGCCTCGACGTAGATCGGCTTCGAGATGTCGAGGTCCTTGATCAGGGTCTTGCAGGCGAGGCGGTTGCGGCCGTTGATGCGCATCGCGTCCGAACCGCAGATGCCGTGGGCGCACGAGCGGCGGAAGCTCAGCGAGCCGTCGACCTCCCACTTGATCTTGTGCAGCGCGTCGAGGACGCGGTCGGTCGAGTAGACCTCGACGTCGTAGTCCACCCAGCGCGGCTCTTCGTCGACCTCAGGATTGAATCGACGCACGATGAAGGTGACCAGGAACGCCTGGATGCCGGTGTCGTCCGCCTCTTCGAGGTTCGCGACGGCGTCGGGATCGACGAGAGCGGTGGACATCAGTACTTCCTCTCCAGCGGGGGATAACGCAACTCGCCGGCCTCGTTCTTCGTGAAGACGACCGGCTTCCAGCCGAGCGCGATGTGGTCCTCCGGGCTCGACGAGTGCGGGTCGCCCGAGAGGTAGGCCATCGTGTGCTGCATGTAGTTCTCGTCGTCGCGCTTCGGGAAGTCGTCGCGCATGTGACCGCCGCGGCTCTCCTTGCGGTTCTTCGCGGTGACGACGACGACCTCGGCGATGTCGAGGAGGAATCCGAGCTCGACGGCCTCGAGCAGGTCGGTGTTGTACCGCTTGCCCTTGTCGTCGACGTGCACGTTCTTGAAGCGCTCGCGCAGCTCCTCGATGACCTCCAGCACCTCGCCGAGCGACTCGTCGGTGCGGAACACCTGCGCCTTGCGGTCCATCTCGTCCTGCAGCGTCTTGCGCAGCACCGCGATGCGCTCGGTGCCCTCGTTCGTGCGCAGGCCCTCGATGAGCTCGCGCACCTCCTTCGCGGGGTCCTCGGGGAGGGCGACGAAATCGGCGGTCTTGACGTACTCGACGGCATTGCGGCCGGCGCGCTTGCCGAACACGTTGATGTCGAGCAGCGAGTTGGTGCCGAGGCGGTTCGAGCCGTGCACCGACACGCACGCGCACTCGCCGGCGGCGTAGAGGCCCGGCACGACGGTCGTGTTGTCGCTGAGCACCTCGGCGTTGTTGTTCGTCGGGATGCCGCCCATCGCGTAGTGCGCGGTCGGCATCACGGGAACGGGCTCGACCACCGGGTCGACACCCAGGTAGGTGCGGGCGAACTCGGTGATGTCGGGGAGCTTCGTCTCGAGCACCTCGGCGCCGAGGTGGGTGCAGTCCAGCAGCACGTAGTCGCGGTGAGGACCGGCGCCGCGGCCCTCCGCGACCTCCTGCACCATGCAGCGGCTCACGATGTCGCGCGGCGCGAGGTCCTTGATCGTGGGGGCGTAGCGCTCCATGAAGCGCTCACCCGACACGTTGCGCAGGATGGCGCCCTCGCCGCGAGCGCCCTCGGTGAGGAGGATGCCGAGGCCGGCGAGGCCGGTCGGGTGGAACTGGAAGAACTCCATGTCCTCCAGCGGCAGGCCCTTGCGCCAGATGATGCCGACGCCGTCGCCCGTGAGGGTGTGGGCGTTGGAGGTGGTCTTGAAGATCTTGCCGAAGCCGCCGGTCGCGAAGATCACGGCCTTCGACTGGAACACGTGCAGGTCGCCCGTGGCGAGCTCGTAGGCGACCACGCCCGCGACCTTCGTCGAGCCGTCCGCATCCTTCACCGTCACGAGGTCGAGCACGTAGAACTCGTTGAAGAAGTTGATGCCGAGCTTCACGCAGTTCTGGAACAGCGTCTGCAGGATCATGTGACCCGTGCGGTCGGCCGCGTAGCAGGCGCGGCGCACGGGGGTCTTGCCGTGGTCGGCGGTGTGGCCGCCGAACCGGCGCTGATCGATCTTGCCCTCGGGCGTGCGGTTGAACGGCAGGCCCATGTTCTCGAGGTCGATGACGGCGTCGATGGCCTCCTTCGCGAGGATCTCGGCCGCATCCTGGTCGACGAGGTAGTCGCCGCCCTTGACAGTGTCGAAGGTGTGCCACTCCCACGAGTCCTCTTCGACGTTGGCGAGCGCCGCCGCCATGCCGCCCTGCGCCGCACCCGTGTGGGAGCGCGTCGGGTAGAGCTTCGAGATGACCGCCGTGCGGGCGCCCGGACCGGCCTCGATCGCCGCGCGCATGCCGGCGCCACCGGCGCCCACGATGACGATGTCGAACTGGTGGTAGTAGACCCCGTCCTTCAGGACGGGCGCGGTGTCGGAGGCGGTGTCAGTCGTCATGATCGCAATCGGTGAGGCTCAGGAAGCGCTGCAGAAGTCGGGGAGAAGGTTGGCGGCGGCGCCGGCCGGGCACGGGTCGAATGTGAAGACGACGAGCGTGCCGAGGAGGATGAGGAAGGCCGCGACGAGCCAGATCGCCCAGATGAGCGTGCGTCGCACGCCGTTGTGGGTGACGTAGTCGTTGGTCACTGTGCGCATGCCGTTGGCGCCGTGGATGAGGGCCAGCCACAGCATCAGCACGTCCCACCACTGCCAGAACGGCGAGGAGAGCTTCCCGCCGACGAACGCGAAGTCGATCTGGTGGATGCCTTCGCCCGTGAGGAGGTTCACGAACAGGTGGCCGAAGATGAGCACGATCAGCAGCACGCCCGAGACGCGCATGTAGATCCAGCCCCACTTCTCGAGGTTGAGGCCCGTGCGGCGCGGCGCGGTGTGCGGGGCGCGCGGGTCGGCGATGGCGGTCATCAGTGCCCCCCTCCCGTCGCCGAGAAGACGTTCATGAGGTGGATGGGCGCGAAGCCGAGCATCGTGATCAGCCAGATCACCAGCACGACCCACCACAGCTGACGCTGGTACTTGGCGCCCTTCGACCAGGCGTCGACCAGGATGATGCGCAGGCCGTTGAACGCGTGGTAGGTGATCGCGGCGACCAGGATCGTCTCGCCGACGCCCATGACCTGGTTCTTGTAGGTGCCGATCACCGCGTTGTACGCATCGGGGGAGACCCGGATGAGCGCGGTGTCGAGGATGTGCACCAGCAGGAAGAAGAAGATCGAGACGCCGGTGATCCGGTGCAGTACCCACGACCACATGCCCTCGTGTCCGCGGTACAGCGTTCCGCGCGGGACTTTCGATGTGGTTTCCGAGATCTGCGGCGTGACACGCGCTGGTGCAGACACGACGGTCCTCCCTGTTCGAACACGGTCGGGGCAGACGTTGCCCCCGGAGGCAGAGCCCCCTGGCGTCACTCGGGCGCTGGGTCTCATCCTATGCCGAGCATGTGCATCGGTTCGCGTTAGGCAGACCTAACTGTCTTGATATCGAGATAAACGGGAGCGTCATCCGACACCGCTACTCTGTGGCCATGACCGAGCCGATCCCCGACTTCTACGCCGTCATCCCCGCCGGAGGGGTGGGATCACGTCTCTGGCCGCTGTCGCGTGCCGACGCACCCAAGTTCCTCCACGACCTGACCGGGTCGGGGCACACCCTGCTCCGCGACACCTGGAACCGTCTCGAGCCGCTCGCCGGACACGACCGCATCGCCGTCGTCACCGGGCGTGCGCATCGCGCGGCGGTGGAGGCCGAGCTTCCCGGCGTGCTCGACCGCAACGTCATCCTCGAGTCGGAACCACGCGACTCGACCGCCGCCATCGGGCTCGCCGCCGCCATCCTCGTGCGTCGGGAGCCCGACGTCATCATCGGATCGTTCGCGGCCGACCACGTCATCAAGGTGCTCCCGGTGTTCACCTGGGCCGTGGAGCAGGCCGTCGCCGTCGCGCGCGAGGGATACGTGTGCACGATCGGCATCCAGCCGACCGAGCCGTCGGTCGGTTTCGGGTACATCCGCAAGGGTCAGATGCTGACCGTCGCCGGTGCTCCGGAGGCGGCACTGGTCGACGCGTTCGTCGAGAAGCCCGACGCGGAGACCGCGCGCGGCTACTTCGCCGATCGCGGCTACCTCTGGAACGCGGGCATGTTCATCTCCCGGGCTGACGTGCTCCTCGCCGAGATCGAGGCGAACGAGCCCGAGCTGCACGCCGGACTCATCGAGCTCGCGGAGGCGTGGGACGACCGTGATCGTCGAGGCCCCGCCGTCGACCGCGTCTGGCCGCGCCTGAAGAAGATCGCGATCGACTACGTGGTCGCCGAGCCCGCCGCCGCGAAGGGGCGACTCGCCGTCGTGCCCGGCCATTTCGACTGGGACGACGTGGGCGATTTCGCCAGCCTCGCCAAGCTCAACAGCAGCGGCCGCAAGAACGAGCTCGCGATTCTGGGGGAGAACGCCCGCATCCTCGCCGACGCGTCGAGCGGGATCGTCGTCTCGCAGACCTCTCGGGTCATCAGCGTCATCGGCGTGCAGGACATCGTGGTCGTCGACACCGAGGACGCGCTGCTGGTGACCACGAGCGAGCACGCGCAGAAGGTGAAGGGGATCGTCGACGCCCTCAAGCTCAGCGGTCAGGGCGACGTGCTCTGACCGAGCGGTCCGAGCGCGGCCCGATGGCGCGCATGAGCATTTCGCGGCGTTCTGTTAAGTGTTTGTAACCATTCCGTACCAGGTGTTGGCCAGGACAACAATTCGCCCGACGCGATAGGTAACTTCGACTCGTCCCGACTCCCCGCGACATCCGCGGGGTACCGATTATGGAGGAACGAGTGACCATCTCAACCACCAAGAAGATCGCCGGCGCAGCCACCGCCGCCGGGCTTCTCGTGGCTCTCGCCGGCTGCGGATCCGCGCCGACGGCCACCAGCACCACCACCGCTCCCGCTGTCGCGGGCTTCAAGCCGTGCATCGTCTCCGACGCGGGCGGCTGGAACGACAAGTCGTTCAACGAGTACGCCAAGAAGGGTCTCGACGAGGCTGCCGCGACCCTGGGTGTCACCCCGGTCGAGGTGCAGTCGAGCTCCGCGAACGACTACGCGCCCAACCTCGAGAGCCTCGTCGCCGCGAACTGCACGCTGATCATCTCGGTCGGCTTCAACCTGGCCGCCGACACCGTGAAGTCCGCCCTCGCGAACCCGAACCTGCAGTACGCGATCGTCGACGACAGCGCCGACCTCAACAACGACGGCAAGACGGATGCCCCCAACATCAAGCCGCTGCTGTTCAACACGGTCGAGGCGGGCTACCTCGGGGGCTACGCCGCCGCCGCGTGGTCGGCGCAGGACGGCGTGAACAAGGTCGGCACCTTCGGCGGCATGCAGATCCCGCCGGTGACGATCTTCATGGACGGCTTCATCGACGGCGTGCAGAAGTACAACACCGACAAGGGCGCGAACGTCCAGACGTTCGGCTGGGACGTCGCCTCGCAGAAGGGCGTCTTCACCGGCGGCTTCGAGGCGAACGACACCGCGAAGCAGACCGCGAAGAGCATCCTCGACCAGGGTGTCGACGTGATCCTCCCCGTCGGCGGACCGATCTACCAGAGCGCCGCTCAGGCGATCAAGGAGTCGGGCAAGAACACCGTCATGCTCGGTGTCGACTCCGACCTCGCCGTCGCCGACCCCTCGGTCGCCTCGGTGCTGCTCACCTCGATCACCAAGCACGTCGACAACGCCGTGCGCGACACGGTGATCGCGGCGGCCGCGGGCAAGTACGACCCGACCCCGTACGTGGGCACGCTCGCCAACGGTGGTGTCGGTCTCGCCGACTTCCACGACTTCACGAGCAAGCTCCCGGCCGGTCTGACCGACGAGCTCGCGAAGCTCCAGAGCGAGATCATCGCCGGCACCCTCACGGTGACGTCGCCCAGCTCGCCCAAGTGATCTGATCACCCAGCTGCGGCCGGGGACGCGTCAGCGCCCCCGGCCGCAGTCCGTTGTCCACGACACCTCGATCGATAAGGTGCACATATGAAGCTCGAACTCCGTGGCATCACGAAGCGGTTCGGAGCACTCGTCGCCAACAACCACATCGACCTCACGGTCGAGGCGGGCGAGATCCACGCTCTCCTGGGGGAGAACGGCGCCGGCAAGTCCACGCTCATGAACGTGCTGTACGGCCTGTACCAGGCCGACGAGGGCGAGATCCTCCTCGACGACGAGGTGCAGCACTTCCGGGGTCCCGGCGACGCGATGCGCGCCGGTATCGGCATGGTGCACCAGCACTTCATGCTCATCCCCGTCTTCACGGTCGCCGAGAACGTCATGCTCGGCCATGAAGAGACCAAGGGTCTCGGCACACTCGACCTCGCGAAGGCGCGAGCGCGGGTGCGCGAGATCGCCGACCGGTTCGGGTTCGACGTCGATCCCGATGCCCGCGTCGAGGACCTCCCCGTCGGCGTGCAGCAGCGCGTCGAGATCATCAAGGCGCTCTCCCGCAACGCACGCGTGCTCGTGTTCGACGAGCCGACAGCTGTGCTCACCCCGCAGGAGACGGACGAGCTCATGGTGATCATGCGCCAGCTGCGCGACGAGGGCACCTCGATCGTGTTCATCACCCATAAGCTGCGCGAGGTGCGCGAGGTCGCCGACCGCATCACCGTGGTGCGCCTCGGCACCGTCGTCGGCGAGGCGAGCCCCACCGCGTCGAACGCCGAGCTGGCGTCGATGATGGTGGGTCGCGCCGTCGAGCTGCGCGTGCAGAAGGATGCGGCGACCCCCGGTGAGGGCGGGCTCGCCGTGCGCGACCTGCGCGTCATCGACCCCGCGGGCGTCGTCGTCGTCGACGACGTCAGCTTCGACGTGCGCCCCGGTGAGGTGCTGGCGATCGCCGGTGTGCAGGGCAACGGCCAGACCGAACTGTCCGAAGCCATCGTGGGCCTCCAGGCGCGCGTCACCGGGTCGGTGCGGCTGGGCTCGGTGGAGCTCGTCGGCAAGAGTGTGCGCGGCATCCTCGACGAAGGTGTCGGGTTCGTGCCCGAGGACCGTACGCACGACGGTCTGGTCGGCTCGTTCTCGGTCGCCGAGAACCTCATCCTCGATCGCTCTGCGGATGCCGCGTTCAGCGTCGCGGGGACCATTCGCCGCGGAGCGCTCGATCGCTTCGCCCGCGACCGGATCGCCGAGTTCGACATCCGCACCCAGGGACCCCAGACGCGCGCCGGCGCGCTGTCGGGCGGCAACCAGCAGAAGGTCGTCATCGCGCGCGAGCTCAACCGCGAGCTCAAGCTCTTCCTCGCCTCGCAGCCCACCCGCGGCGTCGACGTCGGCTCGATCGAATTCATCCACAAGCGCATCATCGACACGCGCGACGCCGGCATCCCGGTGATCGTCGTCTCGACCGAGCTCGACGAGGTCACCGCCCTCGCCGACCGGATCGCGGTCATGTACCGCGGCGCGATCGTCGGCATCGTCCCGGGGGACACGCCCCGCGACGTGCTCGGACTCATGATGGCCGGGGAGGCAGCGGCGTGAACGACAACACCCCCGGGAGCACCACCCCCGACGCCGGCGGCGAGCAGCTGCCCGCGGCATCCGGTCCCCTCACCGGCCACGCGGTGACCGCCGACGGCCCCGCGGCACCGGTCGCGGGCGCCGCCGTGCCGCCGCCGCCCCGCTCGAACCAGCTCATCCGCGAGATCCTGCGGGGGAGCGTCGTCACCACGATCCTGGCGGTCGTCCTCGCGATGCTCATCGGCGGCATCCTCATCGCCGTCACCGACCCGAAGGTGCAGGCCGCGGCCGGCTACTTCTTCGCCCGGCCCGGCGACACGTTCGTCGCGCTGTGGACCTCGATCTACGGCGCGTACGACGCGATGTTCCGCGGGTCGATCTTCAACGCGACCGCGCCGACCTTCGAGGCGGCCATCCGCCCGCTGACCAACACGCTCGGGTTCGCGACACCGCTGATCGCGGCGGCGCTCGGCGTCGCACTCGCGTTCCGGGTCGGCCTGTTCAACATCGGCGCGCGCGGTCAGATGCTGATCGCCGCGGCGACCGCGGCGCTGGTCGCCTTCAACCTGAACCTGCCGATGTGGATCCACATCCCCGTGACGCTCCTCGCGGGCATCGCCGGAGGTGCGATCTGGGGCGGCATCGTCGGGCTCCTCAAGGCGCGCACGGGCGCCCATGAGGTCATCCTCACGATCATGCTCAACTACGTCGCCTACTACCTGGTGTCGTGGCTGGTGCGCACCCCCGGCCTGCTGCAGAAGCCGGGCACCAACCAGCCGATCTCGGCGCCGACGCCCGAGACGGCGCAGTTCCCGGCGCTGTTCGGCGAGCAGTTCCCGCGCCTCGACTGGGGCTTCGTGGTGGTCATCATCGCGACGATCTTCGTGTGGTGGCTCATCGAGCGCTCGAGCCTCGGCTTCCGCATGCGGGCCGTCGGCGAGAACCCTCACGCAGCCCGCGCTGCGGGCATCAACGTCAAGCGCGTCTACGTCTACGCGATGCTGTTCGCGGGCGCGCTGGCGGGACTTGCCGGCATGAACCAGATCATGGGAACGGTCACGAGCGGGTTCGACGGCGGCATCGACGCCGGCATCGGTTTCGATGCGATCACCGTCGCGCTGCTGGGGCGCAGCTCGGCGTGGGGCACTTTCGCCGCCGGCATCCTGTTCGGTGCGCTCAAGTCCGGATCGTTCACCATGCAGGCGAGCGAGGGCATCCCCGTCGACATCGTGCTCGTCGTGCAGTCGCTCATCGTCCTGTTCATCGCGGCGCCGCCGCTCGTGCGCACGATCTTCTTCCTCCCGAAGGACGAGGCCGAGCGTTCCGCGCGGGCGAAAGCCCGCCTGGCGAAGAAGGCGGTGGCTCGATGAGCGTCGCAACCCTCGCGGCATCCGCGGTGCCCCACCTTGTGGTGCGGGTACGCCGTATCAAGCTCCCGGTCACCCTCACGATCGTCACGGTCGGTCTCGCCGCCCTGTTCCTGTTCGCGCCGCGCGACGGGCAGAGCGTCTTCCGGCTGAGCGACGACGCAGCGGTCATCGCCCTCGGCGATGTCGCCGTACCGTCGGCGCCGACGGCGTGGATCACGGTGGCGATCCTCGCGCTCCTCACGGTCTGGACGTGGCTGGATGCCGCGGCCTACCGCCGATCGAACCTGGCCGTGCCGATCGTCTACGCGATCCTGGCCGTGTTCGCCTTCCTCACCTGGTCGGCCGCGGGCGGTCTCGTTCCCGTCACGGGCCTGCTCTTCGGTGCGATGTCGCTCTCGGTGCCGCTCGTGTTCGGCGCCCTCGGCGGCGTGATCGGCGAACGGGTCGGCGTCGTGAACGTCGCGATCGAAGGGCAGTTCCTGCTCGGCGCGTTCGCGGCGGCCGTCATCGGCAGCATCACGCAGAACCCCTTCATCGGGCTCCTGGGCGCCATGGTGGGTGGTGTGCTGGTGTCGTTCGTGCTGGCCGCCTTCAGCATCAAGTACCTCGTCGACCAGGTCATCGTCGGCGTCGTGCTCAACGTGCTGGTCACGGGTCTGACGAGCTTCCTCTACGGCGTCGTGCTCGCGAACAACGAAGCGGCACTGAACAGTCCCGTGACGTTCTCGCGGTGGAAGATCCCGGTGCTCGGCGACATCCCGGTGCTCGGTCCGGTGCTGTTCGATCAGCCGTTCATCGTCTACCTCATGTACGCGGCCGTGATCCTCGTCGCATGGGGTCTGTACCGCACGCGCTGGGGCCTGCGCCTGCGAGCGGTCGGTGAGCACCCGCAGGCGGCCGACACGGTCGGCATCAGGGTCAACACGCTGCGCTTCTGGAACGTCTCGCTGGCGGGTGCGATCGCCGGTATCGGAGGCGCCTACTTCACGCTCGTCTCGGTGCCGCACTTCACGAAGGAGATGACCGCCGGCCTCGGCTTCATCGCCCTCGCCGCGGTGATCTTCGGACGCTGGGACCCGGTGCGCGCCGCGCTCGCGGGGCTGCTGTTCGGCTTCGCCACCAACCTGCAGAATCTGCTCACCGTGCTGAAGACCCCGATTCCCAGCGAGTTCATGCTCATGCTGCCCTACGTCGTCACGATCCTCGCGGTCGCCGGTTTCGCCGGTCAGATCCGGGGGCCTGCGGCTGCCGGCAAGCCGTACATCAAGGGCTGATGAGCGGATGCCGCGACCCGCGGCATCCGGTTCATCACCCCTCGCACCCGACACCACGGAGGTCAGCCATGCCCGACATCGACTGGGACGCCCTGCGCGTCGCCGCGAACGACGCGATGCGCCGCGCGTATGCGCCGTACTCGAACTTCCCCGTGGGGGCGGCGGCCCTCACCGACGACGGTCGCATCGTGTCGGGATGCAACGTGGAGAACGCGTCATACGGCGTGGGCCTGTGTGCAGAGTGCGGTCTGGTCTCGAACCTGAACATGACCGGCGGCGGACGACTGGTGGCGTTCACCTGCGTCGACGGTCACGGCGCGACGCTCATGCCGTGCGGGCGCTGCCGCCAGCTGCTGTTCGAGTTCTCGGCGCCCGGGATGCTGCTCGAGACCGTGTCGGGTGTCCGCACGATCGAGCAGGTGCTTCCGGATGCCTTCGGTCCCCGCGAGCTCGAGGAGTACGCCCAGTGAGCGTGGAGCCGTTCGACGCGGTCGACGTGATCCGCACGAAGCGTGACGGCGGCGCCGTGCCCGAGGACGCGCTGCGCTGGATGGTCGACGCATACACGCGCGGCTACGTGTCCGACGCCCAGATGGCGTCGTTCGCGATGGCGGTGCTGCTGCGCGGCATGGAGCGCGACGAGATCCGTGTGATGACCGACGCGATGATCGCGTCGGGGGAGCGGATGAGCTTCGACGGCCTCGGCAAGACCACCGTCGACAAGCACTCCACGGGCGGGGTGGGCGACAAGATCACCCTGCCGCTGGCTCCTCTCGTCGCCTCGTTCGGCGTCGCCGTGCCCCAGCTCTCGGGCCGTGGGCTCGGGCACACGGGCGGCACGCTCGACAAGCTCGAGTCGATCCCCGGGTGGCGCGCGGCGCTGTCGAACGAGGAGCTCACCGCGCAGCTCGCCGGCGTCGGCGCTGTCATCTGCGCCGCCGGCTCCGGGCTCGCCCCCGCCGACAAGAAGCTCTACGCGCTACGCGACGTGACCGGCACCGTCGAGGCCATCCCGCTGATCGCCTCGAGCATCATGTCGAAGAAGATCGCCGAGGGCACGGCCGCCCTCGTACTCGACGTGAAGTTCGGCTCGGGCGCGTTCATGCAGGACATCGATCGTGCGCGCGAGCTCGCCCGCACGATGGTCGCCCTCGGCACCGACTCCGGGGTGGCGACCACGGCGCTCCTCACCGACATGAACACGCCCCTCGGCCTCGCCATCGGCAACGCCAACGAGGTGCGCGAGTCGGTCGAGGTGCTCGCCGGCGGCGGTCCCGCCGACGTCGTCGAGCTCACGATCGCCCTCGCCCGGGAGATGCTCGCGCTCGCCGGGCTGCCCGACGCCGACGTCGAGGGCGCGCTCGCCGGCGGCGCCGCGATGGACGCCTGGCGGCGCATGATCGTCGCGCAGGGCGGCGACCCCGACGCATCCCTGCCGGTCGCCCGCGAGACGCACACCGTCACCGCCGCGCGCGACGGGGTGGTGTCTCGGCTGGATGCCCTGCCGTTCGGAATCGCCGCGTGGCGCCTGGGAGCCGGACGCGCCCGCGCCGAGGATCCGGTGATCCACGCGGCCGGCATCGACCTGCACGCCAAGCCGGGCGACGCCGTGCGCGCCGGCGACCCGCTCTTCACCCTGTCGGCCGACGACGACGCCCGTTTCGAGCGCGCGCTCGCCGCTCTCGACGGCGCCTACGAGATCTCGGATGCTGCGCCGGCCCGCGCGGCGATCGTGAGGGAGCGGATCTCCGCCTGACCCGTCAGAATGATCGGTGGGGGAGCCGCGACATCCGATCAGAAGGAGACCCGATGCCTATCGACCAGCACGACGACGCCCGCCTCGAGGGCGTGTCGATCCGGTCCCTTCCGAAGGTGTCGCTGCACGACCACCTCGACGGCGGGGTGCGCCCCGACACGGTGATCGAGCTCGCCGAGGAGGCGGGCATCGCCCTGCCCACCGGGGACGCCGACGAGCTCGCGGAGTGGTTCTCGGCGGTGCGGCCCGATCGCTCGCTCGTCGAGTACCTGCAGCGCTTCGAGCTGACGACCGGGGTCATGCAGACCCGCGACCAGCTGACCCGCGTCGCCCGTGAGTTCGTCGAGGACCTCGTCGACGACGGCGTCGTGTACGCGGAGGTGCGCTGGGCGCCCGAGCAGCACCTGCGCGGTGGGCTGACGCTCGAAGAGGCCGTCGAGGCCGTGCAGGAGGGCATCGAGCAGGGCGAGGACGACGCGGCGGAGGCAGGCCACGACATCCGCGTCGGACAGCTCATCACCGCGATGCGCCAGAACGACCGGTCGCTGGAGATCGCGAAGCTCGCGGTCGCGTTCCGTGAGGCGGGTGCGGTCGGCTTCGACATCGCCGGGCCCGAGGACGGCTTCCTGCCGTCTCGGCACCGCGAGGCGTTCGAGTACCTGGCGGGCGAGTTCTTCCCCGTCACGGTGCACGCCGGCGAGGCCGCCGGCCTGGAGTCGATCCGCTCCGCCCTCGTCGACGGTCGCGCGCTGCGGCTCGGACACGGCGTGCGCATCGCCGAGGACCTCGACGTCGTCTCGCGCAAGGGCGAGCAGGTGCTCGTCGAATTCGGCGACCTGGCGCGCTGGGTGCGCGACCGGGAGATCCCGCTCGAGCTCTCGCCGACCTCGAACGTGCACACCGGCGCGTTCGCGGCGTGGGGCAGCGAGCTCGAGGACCACCCCTTCGACCTGCTCTACCAGCTCGGCTTCGCGGTGACGGTGAACGTCGACAACCGCACGATGAGCCGTACGTCCCTCACCCGCGAGCTGGCCCTGCTCGCTGAGACGTTCGAGTACGACCTCGACGACCTCGAGAGCTTCCAGCTCAACGCCGCGGGCGGCGCGTTCCTGCCGGTGGAGGAGCGCGAGGAGCTCATCGACCTCATCTCCGAGGGCTTCGACCGCTGAGCCCCGACATGGTCGAGGGCGGCACCACGATCGGGTTCGCGGCGCCGCCCTCGGTCGGTTCGGTCAGGCCAGGTCTGCCTGCCGGGTCGTGACGGCGGCTACGAGGCCGTTGTAGAGCGGATGCCCCGCCTCGATGCCCGTGACGCGGGTGACGAGCGCCGTGGTCTCGGTCGTGCGCAGCAGCTCCTGCAGCTCGACGGCTTCCGGGTCGTCGGCGGTCTCGAAGGCGAGCGCGGCGCCGACGGTGCCGAGGAGCGCCGCGACCGACAGGCCCCGTTCGGCGGCGTCGGCCGCCGGGCCGACGAACCGCTCGTGGCGGGAGAGCTTGCGCAGCGGCTGACGACCCACACGCCATACGGTGTCGGGAAGCTCGGGGTTCTGGAACCGGCGCAGGATCGTCGCGCGGTAATCGGCGAGCTCCTCGGCCGTGAAGCCGTGACGGGCGATGAGCACCGCCGACGTCTCCTCGAGCGTCGAGCGCACCGCCGCGAGGATCTCGGGATCGGCGAGGGCGTCGGAGATGCGCTCGATGCCGGCGCGGGCGCCGAAGTAGGCGGTCGAGGCGTGCCCCGTGTTCACCGTGAAGAGCTTGCGCTCGATGTACGGCGTGAGGTCGTCGACGAAGTGCGCACCGGGGATCGACGGCAGTGTTCCCGCGAACGGACCCTGCTCGATCGCCCACTCGAAGAACGGCTCCACCGTGACATCCACCCCGTGCTGGCCCTCGGGCTGCCCGGGCACGATGCGGTCTACCGCGGTGTTCGCGAACACGGCTTTAGCCGCGACCGCAGGCCAGTCGGCGCCGGCGAGGGCGGCGATCTCGTCGCGCAGGGTGTCGGTCGCGCGGATCGCGTTCTCGCACGCCATGACGGCGAGGGGAGGCAGCTCGGCAGAGCGCGCCACGAGCCCGGCGTAGATTACCGGGGCGATGAAGCGCAGGATGTTGGGACCGACCGCTGTGGTGGCGACATCCGCGGTCGCGAGCTCGTCGACGACCGCCTGCGGGTCCAGCTGGCTGTTGACTGCGCGGAAGCCGGTCACGACGGTGTCACCGCCGCCGTCTCCGACGGCGTGCACGGTGTAGCTCGTCTCGGCGTTGATCGCGTCGACGAGGGGGGCTGCGACATCCGAGAACACGACCTCGTAGCCGCCCTCGTGCAGCAGCAGGCCCACGAAGCCGCGACCGATGTTGCCGGCGCCGAAATGGACGGCCTTCATCAGGCGTTCACCGTGGCAAGGCGGGCGAAGAGCTCCTCGGGCGTCGCGGCGGCCTTGAGGGCTGCGACCTCGTCCTCGTCGGAGAACAGGATCGCGATCTGGGAGAGGATCTCGAGGTGCTCATCGCCGCGACCGGCGATGCCGATCACGAACGTCACCGGCTCCCCGTCCCAGTCGACGCCGCCGTCGTAGCGCACGACCGACAGGGCCGAGGCGAGGATCTCGCTCTTGGCCTCGTTGGTGCCGTGCGGGATCGCCAGCTCATTGCCCATGTAGGTCGACACTGTCGCCTCGCGGGCGAGCATCGCGTCGTAGTAGGCGCCGGTGACGGCGCCCGCGGCCTCGAGGATGTCGGCGGCCTCCCGCTGCGCCTCGAGGCGCGTGGCGGCACCCGCGTGGATGCGCACCTGTCCGAGGGTCAGGATCTCTCCGGTCATGTTTCTTCCTTCCACAAAGAGTGCGGGGCGGGCGGATCGCTCCGCCCGCCCCGCGACGAACTCAACCCTGTGCACCATCCTGGTGCTGCGAGGCCACGAGGTCGACGACCTCGTCGTATCGCGGCGAGTTCATGAAGTTGTCGACCGACACGTGGAGCGAGTTCGGCGACGCCGACCGGGCGCGGTCGGTGAGCTGGTTCTGCGTGACGACCAGGTCGGCCGACCCGTCGAGGTTGGCGATGGCCTGGTTGGTCACCGTGACGCCCTCGATACCGGCCTTCTTGATCTTGTTGCGCAACACGCTCGCACCCATGGCGGACGACCCCATTCCGGCGTCGCAGGCGAACACGATCGTGGAGATCGGCTTGGTGGCGACGGCGGTGGTGCCGGCCTCCGACGAGGTGCGCAGGCCCGCGAGGGTGCTCGAGGACTTGCCCTTGTTGGCCTCGGTCGCAGAGATCGCGGCGCTGAGGTCGCCCGACTCGCCGAGCTCGAGGTCACGCTTGCGCGTGCGCAGGAGGAACAGCGAGGAGAGCAGGAACGAGACCGTTGCGGCGAGGATCACCGACAGGATGACGCCCACGTAGCCCCAACCGGGACCGAAGTTGCTGTCGCCGGAGGTCTGCAACAGCACCGCGAAGATCGATCCGGGCGATGCGGGAGCGCGAAGGCCGGAACCGAACACCGCGTTGGTCGCCACACCGGTCATGCCGCCGGCGATGGCCGCGACGATGATGATCGGCTTCATGAGCACGTACGGGAAGTAGATCTCGTGGATGCCACCGAGGAACTGGATGACGATCGCGCCGGGGGCGGAAGCGCGGGCGGCGCCCACACCGAAGAACGCGAAGGCGACCAGGATTCCGAGGCCGGGGCCGGGGTTCGCCTCGACGAGGAACAGGATCGAACGGCCGGTCTCGAGGGCCTGCTGGGTGCCGATCGGGGTGAACACACCGTGGTTGACGGCGTTGTTCAGGAACAGCACCTTGGCGGGCTCGACCAGGATCGACAGCAGCGGGAGCAGGCCCGCGGAGACCAGGAAGTCCACGACGGCGCCCAGGGCGTTCGAGACGGCGGTCATGATCGGGCCGAACCCGAAGAAGCCGACGATCGCGAGCAGCATGCCGAGGATGCCGGCCGAGAAGTTGTTGACGAGCATCTCGAAGCCCGCCTTGATCTTGCCTTCCCAGATGCGGTCCATCCACTTGGTCAGCAGCGCCGCCAGCGGGCCCATGACCATGGCGCCGAGGAACATCGGGATCGTCGTGCCGACGATGACACCGACGGTCGCGATGGCGGCGACCACACCACCGCGCTCGCCGTAGACCATGCGGCCACCGGTGTTCGCGATGAGGAGCGGGAGGAGGTAGGTGATCATCGGGCCCACGAGGCCGACGAACACGGGGATGACGTTGCCGTCCTTCGTCTGCGAGAGCGCGGTCATGGCGTGAGCCCAGTTGATCTGGCTCGCGTCACCGAAGCCGCCGAGGATGTCGGCGACCGGGTGCCAGAAGCCGAGCCAGCCGGTGGCGATGAACAGTGCCGTGATGAAGCCCCACGCGATGAAGGCCGCGATGTTCGGCATGATCATGCCGGAGAGGAAGGTACCGAATCGCTGCACGGCGATCTGGGCCTTCTTACCTCCCGACAGCGCGGGCGACGTTGCCGTCGTTGTCATGTTTCTTTCCTTTTCTAGGAAGCGGCGGCCCGGGCGGCCGCACGCGCCGTTGCCGCGTCATTCGCGGCAAGTGCTGCCTCGGCGACGCGTCGGGCGTCGTCGAGCGAGTGGGAGAGCAGGCTCTGACGCACGTCGGCGAGCGCCGTGGGAGCCATGGACAGGGACGTCGCGCCGAGGCCGACGAGCACGACCGCCAGCAGCGGGTCGGCGGCGGCCTCGCCGCAGATGCCGACCGGCTTGCCGAGGGCTGCGCCCGCGGCGCCGACCGACTGGATGAGGCGGAGCACCGCAGGGTGCCAGGGGTCCTGGAACGACGCGACCGAGCCGAGGAGCCGGTCCGCGGCAAGGGTGTACTGCGTGAGGTCGTTGGTGCCGATCGAGGCGAAGTCGGCCTGCGCGAGCACCCTGTCGGCGAGGAGGGCCGCCGACGGCACCTCGACCATGACTCCCGCGGTCTTCACGTCGTACTCGCGGGCGAGGGCGACGAAGTATTCGGTCTCCTCGACGGTCGCGACCATCGGCGCCATGACCCACAGATCCGCGGCCTCGCCGTCGGCGGCCGCCGCGGCATTGGCCTCCGCGAGGGCGGTCAGCTGCTCGCGCAGGATGTCCTCGCTGGCCCGGAGGGCGCGCAAGCCCCGCAGGCCCAGCGCCGGGTTCTCCTCGTGGGCGTCGTTGAGGAACGGCAGCGGCTTGTCGGCACCGGCGTCGAGCACACGCACGACGACCTTCTTGCCGGCGAACGCGCGGAAGAGCTTTTCGTACGAGGTGCGCTGCTGGGCGACCGTGGGGGCGGTGTTCGAGCTCAGGAAGAGGAACTCGGTGCGGAACAGCCCCACGCCTTCCGCCCCGAGGGCCACGGCCTCAGCGGCGCCGTCCGGGCTGCCGAGGTTGGCGAGCAGCGGCACAGCGGTGCCGTCGGCGAGCGCACCCGGGGTGAGCGGTGCGGATGCCGCGGCCGACCGCGCGTCCGCGCGGCGCTGAGCCGCCGCACGCTCGTCCTCCGAGGGCGACACGGTGATCACGCCCGCAGCGGCGTCGACGATCACGGTGTCGCCGTCGGCGAGGTCGAGGGCGCCGGCGGTGCCGACGACGGCGACGATTCCCTTCTCGCGGGCGAGGATCGCGGTGTGGGAGGTCGGGCCGCCCTCGCTCGTGACGAGCGCGAGCACCTGGTCGAGGTCGAGGAGCGCGGTGTCGGCGGGGGCGAGGTCGGTGGCCACGAGCACGTAGGGGTGGCCGGGCTCGGGCACCCCGGGGGCGGCGACGCCCCGGAGTCGCGCGATGACGCGCTGGGCGACGTCGTCGAGATCGGCGGCGCGCTCGCCGAGGTAGCCGCCGACCGCGGTGAGCTGGTCGCGGAAGGATGCGAACGCGTCGTAGACGGCGAACTCCGCGGTCTTACCGGCGGTGATGCGTGTGGCGACCTCGGCCTCGAGCGTGGGGTCCTCGGCCATCATGGCCTGCGCCTCGAGCACGTCGCGGGCCGAGCCGCCCGCCTGGGCGCCGCGCGCCTCGAGCTCGCGGGCGACGACGCCGATGGCCTCCTGCACGCGCGCGGTCTCGGCATCGGAGCCGAGCGTCGAGGGGGCGTCGGCGGGAGCGGGGAGCGGCGCCGCCATACGGGCGACGGGACCCTGGGCGACGCCCAGGCCGATGCCGACTCCGCGGAGGGTGGTCGTGGTGCTCATGTCTGCGCTCCGTCCGGTCAGGCCGCGTCGTGGTCGGTCGTGAGGAGGTCGGCGAGGTCGTCGAGCACGTTCTCCGCGCCCTCGCCGTCGGCGGTGAGCGTGACGTAGTCGCCCTGCTCGATGCCGAGCGCGATCACCCCGAGGATGCTCGCGGCGTTGACCGGCGCACCGGCGTCCTTCGCGATCGTGACGGGGAGCCCCGCGTCCTTCGCCGCCTGGGCGAAGAGCTTCGCGGGGCGGGCGTGCAGACCGTGGGCGGATCCGATGCGCACGGTGCGGGTGGCGACTGTCATAGTGCTTCTCTCGTTGCGGCCGTCCGCGCACAGCGCGAGGCCGGGTGCGACGGACGGATGGTGCGGTCTCGGAGCGGGGAGCGGCATCCGTTCCGGCACGAGCGACGTGACGGTTCGAGTGCGTCTCCACGGTTCGGTGCGTGCCCTCGCGTCGTGCGCTGCGTGACGCAGCTGCTGTGCTTCGCCTGTGCCGGTCGTACCGGCGGCGCACGTCGCCAGGATCCTCATCGATCCGCCTCCTGGGTCTATCTTGAGAATTCCCCGAGAGCGCGGGCAACCAGACCTGTTTCCGCCCCCCGCGGAAACGTCGCGGTCGCGTGATGGAATAGGGGAATCGGCGTATCGGAGGGATCACGTGACGCGTGCCAAGCAGGACCGGCTTCTCGGCCTGCTCCTTCGCGACGGCGGATGGGTGACGGCGGCGACCCTCGCCGATCAGCTGGGTGTGACGGCCCGGTCGGTGCGCTCCTATGTCACGAGCGTGAACGGTCGTGTCTCCGGCGGCCAGGCTGTCGAGTCGGGGCCGCAGGGCTACCGCGCCGGCGTCGAGGCGGGCGCCGCCCTGCAGACCTCTCCCGGTGACGGCGGGTCGCCCCGCGATCGCCTCCACACCCTCGTGACGAGGCTGCTCGACGCCCCCGACGGCCTCGACGTCTACGCCGTCGCCGACGAGATGTTCGTGAGCGCCGCGACGGTCGAGTCCGATCTCGCGCGGGTGCGCAGCCTGCTGGGCGGCACAGAGCTCATCCTCGACCGCCAGGGCGCACAGGTGCGCCTGCGCGGCACTGAGATGGCGCAGCGGCGGCTGCTCAGCCGGCTCGTCCATGACGAGATGGATGCCGGTGCCTACGACACCGCGGCGCTCCGGCGTGCGCTCGGCGAGCAGTCCGCGGTGCTCCCGTCGCTCGCGCCGTTCAAGGCGGCGCTCGTGGCACAGCTGGTCGATTTCGGCTATTACGTCAACGAGTACGGGATGAGCGACGTGCTCACCCACGTCGCGATCGCGGCCGACCGTGTCGCACGCCAGCGCGGCCTCGACGCGGCGGGGCTCCCCGAGCCGGTCGCGGCGCAGCTGCGGGTCGCGAACGCGATCGAGACGCTCGCCCGAGAGCACCTCGGCGTCGACCTCGGGCCGGCCGACAGTCGCCACCTCGCCTCCGTCGTGCTCACGCGGGTCGTCGCGCCGGGCATCGCCGACGAGACGCGGGCGCCCCTCGACCCCGAGGTGGAGGGAGCCGTGCGGGAGGCGGTCGGGGCCGCGGCATCCGAGTTCCTGGTGGAGATCCACGACGAGGACTTCGTGCTGCGGCTCGCCCTCCATGTGCAGAACCTGCGGCTGCGGGCGCGGGACAAGGCGTGGTCGCGCAACCCGCTGACCCGATCGTTGAAGTCGACCTATCCGATGATCTTCGAGGTCGCGGTCTTCATCGCCAGTGAGCTGTCGCAGCGACTGAACATCCCGCTGCACGACGACGAGATCGCCTACATCGCGATGCACGTGGGCGGCCAGCTCGAGCGCAGCCGCCGATCGGACGAACGGCTCACCGCGACGATCATCTGCCCGGGGTACTACGAGCTGCATGAGCTGCTGCGCTCGAGCGTCGCCCGCTCGCTCGGCCAGTCGATCGAGGTCGTGCGGGTCGAGACGCGCGTCGACCCCGACTGGGCCGACATCGACACCGACCTCGTGCTCACGACGATCGACGCGCCTCCGGGAGCGCCGGTGCAGCCCGAGCGCGTCGTGCGCATCCAGCCCTTCCTCACGCCTGCCGACGTCGACCGCATCCAGGTCGTCGCGGTGCGAGCGCGACGCACGCGTCGCCTCGCGAAGCTGCGCACCGAGCTCGAGCGCTACTTCCGCCCCGACGCGTTCGTGCACGGCATCGATCCGACGCTCGGCGAGGAGGGCACCATCCGCCTCCTCGGCGGGCTGCTGCGGGACGCCGGCGTCATCGACGACGCCTACCTCGAGCGCGCGGTCGCGCGCGAGGGGATGTCGTCGACCGCCTTCACCGACGCGCTCGCGGTGCCGCACGCGATCGGGATGACCGCGGCCCACACGGCGATCGCCGTCGGCATCGCCGACCCGTCGATCCCGTGGGGCGACGCCCGCGTGCAGGTGGTGGCGCTCGTCGCCTTCTCGGAGAACGACCGTGCGGCGTTCCAGACGGTCTTCGAGCAGTTCGTCGAGGTGTTCAACGAGCGCGAATCGGCGCAACGCATCGTGCGCCGCGCGACGAGTCTGCCGTCGTTCCTCGACGAGCTCGTCGCTGTCATCGACGGCTGATCCGCCGATCCCGCGTCAGGCCCGGATGAGCCTCTCGTCGAGCCCGCGCCGCACCGCGGGCCACTCGTGCGCGAGGATCGAGTAGACCACGGTGTCCCGCAGCGAGCCGTCGGGCATGATGCGGTGGCTGCGCAGCACGCCGTCGAGCTTCGCGCCGAGCCGCTCGATGGCGGCCCGTGACTGCCGATTGTGCCAGTGGGTGCGCAGCTCGACCGCGACGGCATCGCAGGTCTCGAAGGCGTGGGCGAGCAGCAGGCGCTTCGCGGCCGTGTTCACGGCGCTGCGCTGGGCGGAGAGTCCGAGCCAGGTGTGTCCGATCTCGACTCGACGGTTCTCCTGGTCGATGTTGCAGAACGTCGTTTCGCCGACGACCTCGCCGTCGCTCTCGCGCACGACGACCCACGGATTCATGCCGCCGGCGGCATGAAGGCCCTCGCGCATCGCGATGTCGGCATCGACGGCGGCGTCGCTCGTCGGCACGCTCGTGTACCAGGCGTGGTCGAGACCGGATGCCGCGGCGCGGAGCCCCGCCGCATGTGCGGCCGTCAGCGGCTCCAGGCGGACCCAGTCGTTGGCGAGGACGAGCGGTGCGGCGAACTCCATGCCCCGAGCCTAGGGGCGCCGGGCGGCGGGCCGTGTGGGTCAGCTCCGATCGGACAGCAGTCGGCGGGCCCCGTCCCGCAGTCGTTCGAGCCGCGCGTCGGCGTCGGAGGCGCTGTCGCCGCGCACGTCGAGGTAGAGCTTGAGCTTCGGCTCGGTGCCCGACGGGCGCACGATCAGTCGGGTCTCTCCCTCGAGCCAGTAGCGCAGCACGTCGCCGGGCGGGAGGTCTCCGTGACCCGTCGCGAGGTCGTCGACACGCTCGACGGCGACCCCGCCGACCTCGGTCGGGGGAGCCTCTCGCAGCGACCCCATGAGGCGGGGGATCACGGCGAGGTCGTCGACCCGCACCGAGACCTGACCGCTCGCGACGTGGCCGACCTCCTCGGCGAGCTCGGCGAGCAGGTCGGAGAGGGTGGCGCCGCGTTCGCGGGCCTCTGCAACCAGGCCGAGGATCGCCACGGCGGCCGAGATGCCGTCCTTGTCTCGCACCGTCTCGGGGTTCACGAGATAGCCGAGGGCCTCCTCGAACCCGTAGACGATGCCAGGCGCGCGGGAGATCCACTTGAACCCGGTGAGGGTCGCGTGGAAGCCGAGGCCATGGCGCTCCGCGATCGTCGCGAGCGCCGGCGACGACACCAGTGAGCACGCCAGTGACGCACCCGCGACCGGGTGGGCGGCGGCGAGCCGTGCGGCGCGCAGCCCCAGCAGCAGACCCGTCTCGTTGCCGGTCAGGCGGCGCCAGCCGCCGGTGGCGGCGGCATCCGGGATCGCGACCGCGAGCCTGTCGGCGTCGGGGTCGTTCGCGATGACGAGCTCCGCGCCGGCGGTGCGCGCCGTCGCGAAGGCGAGGTCCATCGCTCCCGGCTCCTCAGGGTTGGGGAACGCCACCGTCGGGAAGGCGCCGTCGGGGTGGAGCTGCTCGTCGACCGTGACCGGCAGCGGGTAGCCGGCCGTGCGCAGGATCGCGGCTGTCGTCTCCCAGCCGACTCCGTGCAGTGCCGTGTAGACCCACCGCAGGCCGGCGGCGCCGGCGGGGGCGGGCGCGACGGCCGCCGTGGCGGCGACGTAGGCGGCCACGACCGCCTCGTCGGCGATCTCGTAGTCCTGGGAGCGGGGCAGCGCGTCGACGCGCTCGTCATCGGCGACCCGGGTGATCTGCGCCGCGATCTCGGCGTCGCTCGGCGGCACGATCTGCGCGCCGTCGTCGGCGCCGCCGAGGTAGACCTTGTAGCCGTTGTCGTTCGGCGGATTGTGGCTGGCCGTCACCATCACGCCGGCGTCGGCGCCGAGGTGGCGCACGGCGAAGGCGAGCACGGGGGTCGGCAGCAGGCGGGGGAGGAGGATCGCGTGCAGACCCTGACCGGCGATGAGCTCGGCCGAGTCGCGGGCGAACACATCGGAGTTGCGCCGACCGTCGTAGCCGATCACGACGGTCGGGGTGTGGCCGGGCCGGGCCGAGGCCGCGAGGTACCGCGCGAGGCCGGTCGCGGCCTGCGCGACGAGCACCCGGTTCATGCGCTGCGGGCCCGCGCCGAGCTCTCCGCGCAGCCCTGCGGTGCCGAAGGCGAGGCGTCCCGAGAACCGCTCGCGCAGGGCGAGCACAGAGGCGTGATCGGATGCCGCGGCCCCCGCGATGAGCGCATCGAGCTCGGCGGCGGTGAGGGGGTCCGGATCCTGCGCGACCCAGGCGCGGGCGCGGACGAGAAGGTCGTCGTCGCTCACATCGCCTCGATCACACGGGCCAGGAGCGCGGAGATGACCGGCTCGGCGAGCTGGCCCGCCTCGATGACCTCGGCGTGGCTGAGCGGGGTGGTCTGGATGCCCGCGGCGAGGTTGGTGATGAGAGACATCCCGAGGATCTCCATGCCCGCCTGGCGGGCCGCGATCGCCTCGAGGGCTGTCGACATGCCGACGATGTGGCCGCCGATCGCCTTGGCCATCTGCACCTCGGCGGGCGTCTCGTACTGCGGCCCGCGGAACTGGCAGTAGACGCCCTCGTCGAGGGTCGGGTCGATCGTGCGGGCGAGATCGCGCAGGCGTCGCGAGTAGAGGTCGGTGAGATCGATGAACGTCGCGCCCTCGAGCGGCGAGGCCGCCGTGAGGTTGATGTGGTCGCTGACGAGCACCGGCTGCCCGGGAGTCCAGGCCTCTCGGATCCCGCCGGCGCCGTTGGTGAGCACCATGATGCGGGCTCCGGTGGCGGCAGCGGTGCGCACGCTGTGCACGACGCGGCGGGTGCCGTGCCCCTCGTAGAAGTGCGTGCGCGCGCCGATGACGAGCACGCGCTTTCCGGTCGGGGTCAGGATGCTGCGCAGCGTGCCGACGTGACCCTCGAGCGCGGGCTTGCTGAAGCCTGTCACCTCGGTGGCGGGGATCGTCGCGACCGTCTCACCGAGGAGGTCGGCGGCCTTGCCCCATCCGCTCCCGAGCGTCACCGCGATGTCGTGCGTTGCGACGCCGCTGAGGCGGGCGATGTCGGCGGCGGCGGTGGCGGCGACCTCGAACGGGTCGGCGGCGGGGTCGTCGAGGGGGTGGGCGGTGTGCGTCATCCCCTCACTCTAGGAACACCGCTCGGACGGGGCCAGTCGGTCCCGGTTCGCTGCGCGCGACGGGACGCACCAGAATGGAGGCATGTCGACGAGCTTCGATAACGCCCAGCGGGTCGCGATCATCGGAGGCGGACCCGGCGGCTACGAGGCGGCCCTGGCCGCCGCCCAACTCGGCGCCGAAGTCACCCTCGTCGAGCGCGCCGGCGTCGGCGGGTCCGCCGTCATCACCGACGTGGTGCCGTCGAAGAGCCTGATCGCCACCGCCGATGCGGCCGTCGCCATCGCAGGAGCAAGCGACCTCGGCGTGCAGCTGTTCGCACGCGGCGCGAAGGGCACGCCTCTCACCCCCGAGATCGCCATCAACCTGGCTGCTGTCAACAAGCGGCTGCTCGCGCTCGCCCGTCAGCAGTCCGACGACATGCGCTCGTCGCTGGTCGAGGCGGGCGTGCGCATCATCTCCGGCCACGGGCGCCTCGACGGCCCGGGCGCGGTCGTCGTCTCCACCGGACCGCAGGGCACCGCCTTCGACCGGGTCGAGGCCGACACCCTCGTCGTCTCGGTCGGCGCCTCGCCCCGCCAGCTCCCGCAGGCCAAACCCGACGGAGAGCGCATCCTCACCTGGACCCAGCTCTACGACATGACGACGCTCCCCGAGCACCTCATCGTGGTCGGGTCGGGCGTCACGGGAGCGGAGTTCGCCTCGGCTTACATGAACCTCGGGGCGAAGGTCACCCTCGTCTCGAGCCGCGACCAGGTGCTCCCGGGTGAGGACCCCGACGCGGCCGCCGTGCTCGAGAAGGTCTTCCGCCGCGGGGGGATGACCCTCCTCGCCAAGGCGCGCGCCGACCGTGTGGAACGCACCGACGACGGCGTGCGCGTGCTCCTCGCCGACGGCCGCGAGATCGTCGGCAGCCATTGCCTCATGGCGGTCGGCTCGATCCCCAACACCCACGACATCGGGCTCGCCGAGGCGGGCGTCGAGCTGACCGACTCCGGTCACATCCGGGTGAACCGGGTCTCGCGCACTTCGGTGCCGAACATCTACGCGGCCGGGGATTGCACGACGCTCATGCCGCTCGCGTCGGTCGCGTCGATGCAGGGTCGCACCGCGGTCTTCCACGCGCTCGGCGACGTCGTCATCCCGCTCGAGTCCCGCCGCATCACCGCGAACATCTTCACCGCGCCCGAGATCGCGACGATCGGCTGGCAGGAGAAGGACATCGCGGCCGGTCTCATCAACGGCGTCGTGCACAAGCTTCCGCTCGCGGCCAACGCCCGCGCCAAGATGATGGGCATCAAGGACGGCTTCGTGAAGGTGATCGCCCGCGAGGGCAGCGGCACGGTCATCGGCGGTGTGATCGTCGGTCCCCGCGCCTCCGACCTCATCTACCCGCTCGCGATCGCCGTCGAGCGCCGCCTCACCGTCGACCAGATGTCGCGCGTGTTCGCGGTGTTCCCCTCGCTGACCGGCTCCATCCAAGACGCCGTGCGCGCGATGCACGGCGTCGAGCGCTCCAGCGGCGACGAGAACTGACGAACGACGAGGCCGCGGCATCCTGATCGGCTGATCGGATGCCGCGGCCTCGCCGTGTGCGTCAGGAGATCGTGAGCAGCTGGTGGCCGGCCGACACGGTCGTGCCGGGATCGGCGTTGATCGCGCCGATGACACCGTCCTTGTGGGCCTGGATGGGCTGCTCCATCTTCATGGCCTCAAGAACCACGACGAGGTCGCCCTTGACGACCTGCTGTCCCTCTTCGACCGCGACCTTCACGACCGTCGCCTGCATCGGCGACTTGACCGCGTCGCCCGAGGCGCCCGCGGTGGCGGACGTCTGGTGCGAGCGGCGCGACGAGGGCACGGCGGCGGGGCGGCCGACCTGGGCCGGGGAGCCGGCGATGCGATCGGGCAGACTCACCTCGAGTCGCTTGCCGCCGACCTCGACGACGACGGTGTGTCGCGTCTCGGCGGGTGTGGGGTCGGCGAGCTCGCCGTCCCACGGCGCGATGTCGTTGTCGAACTCGGTCTCGATCCAGCGCGTGAACACGCCGAACTCGCCGTTCTCGGCGGTGAAGGCGGGGTCGCGCACGACCTTGCGATGGAAGGGGAGCACCGTCGGGAGCCCCGCGACCTCGAACTCGTCGAGGGCGCGGCGGGCGCGCTCGAGCGCCTCCTGACGGTCGCGACCGGTGACGATGATCTTCGCGAGCAGCGAGTCGAACGCACCCGAGACGGTGTCGCCGGCGGTGACGCCGGAGTCGAGCCGGGTGCCCGGCCCGCCGAACGTCTTGAACACCTTGATGGGGCCGGGCTGGGGGAGGAAGCCGCGGCCCGGGTCCTCGCCGTTGATGCGGAACTCGAAGGAGTGGCCGACCGGCTCCGGGTCGTCGTAGCCGAGCAGCTCGCCCTCGGCGATGCGGAACTGCTCGCGCACGAGGTCGATGCCGGTTACCTCTTCGGAGACCGGGTGCTCGACCTGCAGGCGGGTGTTCACCTCGAGGAAGGAGATGGTGCCGTCGGCGCCGATGAGGAACTCGCAGGTGCCGGCGCCGATGTAGCCGACCTCCTTCAGGATCGCCTTCGACGCGCTGTAGAGCGTCTCGCGCTGAGCCTCGGTGAGGAACGGCGCCGGGGCCTCCTCGACGAGCTTCTGGTGGCGGCGCTGCAGCGAGCAGTCGCGGGTGGAGACGACGACCACCGTGCCGGCGCCGTCGGCGAGGCACTGGGTCTCGACGTGGCGCGGCTTGTCGAGGTACTTCTCGACGAAGCACTCGCCGCGGCCGAACGCGGCGACGGCCTCTCGGGTGGCGGACTCGAACAGCTCGGCGACCTCGTCGAGCTCGCGCGCGACCTTCAGGCCGCGGCCGCCGCCGCCGTAGGCGGCCTTGATCGCGATCGGGAGACCCACCTGCTCGGCGAACGCGATGACCTCCGACGCGTCGGCGACGGGTCCGGGGGTACCGGGGGCGAGGGGGGCGCCGACCTTCTCGGCGACGTGTCGCGCCGTCACCTTGTCGCCGAGGGCCTCGATGGCGTCGGGGGAAGGGCCGATCCACACGAGGCCGGCGTCGATGACGGCGCGGGCGAACTCGGCGTTCTCGGCGAGGAAGCCGTAGCCGGGGTGCACGGCGTCGGCGCCGGAGCGCCGGGCGATCGAGAGGATCTTCTCGATGGAGAGGTAGGTCTCGGCGCTCGTGGCGCCGTCGAGGGCGTATGCCTCGTCGGCGAGCCGCACGTGGAGGGCGTCGCGGTCCTGGTCGGCGTAGACCGCCACCGAGGACCTGCCGCTGTCGCGCGCCGCGCGGATGATGCGGACGGCGATCTCACCGCGATTGGCAACGAGGACCTTGGCGATTCGAGGCATGAGTGCCAGCCTACCGACGGATTCCCGGCGGAATTTGACCGTCCCTCACAAGAACTCGGCGTAAGCGTGTGCGGATGTCTACGAAGCCACCCACAGCGACGTCCAGTGGACTCCCAGCCGACGCACCAGCGAGCGCAGGGTGGGGAGCGACATCCCGACCACCGTCGAGGGGTCGCCGTCGATGTGGGAGATGAAGGCGGCGGCCCGCGCGTCGAGGGTGAACGCACCCGCGACGAGCAGTGGTTCGCCCGTCGCGACGTAGGCCGCGATCTCGTCGTCGTCGACGTCGGCGGCGAAGGTGACGGATGCCGCGGCCACCGCGTGCTCCTCGCGGTGACCGCCGTCGGGGGTGAGCCGGAACACGCTGTGACCGGAGTGCAGCACCCCGGTGCGGCCGCGCATCTGCTCCCATCGGGCCGTCGCCGCCTCGGCGGTGTAGGGCTTCCCGAGGATCTCGTCACCGAGCGCGAACATCGAGTCGCCGCCGATGACGATGCCGTCGAACGCGGGGTCGTCGGCGCGCACGGCGGCCGCGACATCCGCCGCCTTCCGTCGGGCCAGCAGCAGCACGTGCTCGTCGGGGGAGAGCGTGCGCCCCTCGGATGCCTCGACCGCCGCGACGACCGCCTCCTCGTCGACCTGCGGGGCGCGGGTCTCGGGGTCGATGCCGGTCTGGTGCAGCAGCATGAGGCGGGCGGGAGAGGTGGAGGCGAGCACGACGCGCATGCGCACCACGGTAGCCCGCGGCATCCGCCGCGCGGAGCGCCCCGGTGTGGGAGGCTCGGGGGATGACTTCTGCGGGCGACCTGATCGATCTCGACATCACCGGCGTCGCGCACGGCGGCGTGTTCGTCGGCCGGGTCGGGGGCGACGGGCGCGTCGTGTTCGTGCCCGACACCCTCCCCGGCGAGCGGGTGCGGGTGCGGGTGACCGAGGCGGGCGACAAGTCGTTCTGGCGCGCGGAGCCGGTGGAGATCCTGGATGCCTCGCCCGACCGAGTGCCCCACGTGTGGGCCGAGGCGGGGCTCGACGTGCCGGCCGACCGTCGCCCAGGCGGCGCCGACTTCGGTCACATCGCGCTGCCGCGGCAGCTCGAGCTCAAGAAGCAGGTCGTCACCGACGCGCTGAGCCGCGTCGGACGCCTCGACCTTCCGGTCACGATCGAGGCCCCCGCGCCCGTCGACGGCCTCGCGCCGGAGCCCGCGGACCGCGGCGGCTGGCGCACCCGCGTGAGCCTGCACGTCGACGAATCGGGGACGGTCGGGCCGATGGCCTCGCGCAGCCACCGCGTCGTGCGCACCGAGACGCTGCCCCTGGCCACGGCGGCGATCGAGCGCGCCGCGGCGCGCCTCATCGGGGAGCGCCCAGGGCGCATCGACCTGGTCCAGCCCGCCGACGGACGTGTGCGTGTGATCAACCGGCCGGCCCTCGCCCGCGGCCAGCGCCGGCCCGTGAACCCGAAGGACCCGGCGTTCGAGCCGGTCGTCGAACGGGTCGGGGAGCGTGCGTTCCGGGTGGATGCGGGTGGCTTCTGGCAGGTGCACCGCCTCGCCGCCGCGACCCTCACCGCTGCGGTCGCCGCTGAGCTCGGCGTCGTCGGTGTCGACTCCGAGGGGCGCCACCTCGACTTGTACGGCGGGGTGGGACTGTTCGCCGCGACGATCGCCGAACTCGGCGGCGAGGCGACTCAGGTGGTCTCGGTGGAGGCCGATGAGCGCGCGACCGAGCACGCCGGCGAGAACCTGTCGGAGTGGGTGGGTGCTCGCGCCGAGACGGGTCGCGTCGACCGATGGCTCGCCGCGCTCGCCGCGGGAGCCTCCGCGCGCGACCGTGACCGGCTCTCCCGCGGAGTCGTGGTGCTCGACCCGCCGCGCGCGGGCGCCGGCCGTGACGTCGTGCGGGCTCTCGTCGCGCTCGCGCCCGCTGCGGTGACCTACGTCGCCTGCGACCCTGCCGCCCTCGCCCGCGACCTGGCGTTCTTCCGCGAGGCCGGCTACGAGACCTCCAGCGTGCGGGCGATCGACCTGTTCCCGCACTCGCATCACATCGAGGCCGTGGCGACCCTGACTCCGGTCGCGCCCCGCGGATAGCATGAGCGCATGATCCGCGTCGCCACCATCGACGACCACGAGTCGGTGCGACTCGGCGTCGAGGCGGCGTGCTCGCGGGACGCGACGATCGACGTCGTGTTCTCGGGCAGCGGTGTGCGCGACTACCGGCGGTGGCTGCGCGACTCCGGTGCCGACCCGGTGCAGGTCGCGCTCCTGGACATCACCCTCGGCGACGGCACGACGGTGAGCGAGAACATCCAGTCGCTGCAGTCCGACGGCTCCGAGGTGGTCATCTACAGCGTCGCCGACCGGCTCGTCGCCGTGCGCGAGGCGCTTGCGGCGGGCGCAGCGGGTGTCATCAGCAAGTCGGCGCCGATGGATGACATCGTCGACGCCGTCCGCACGGTCGCCGCCGGGGAGCCGCTGAACAACATCGAGTGGGCGAGCGCGGTCGCCGGCGACAGCGCGTTCGGAGATGCCCAGCTCTCGGCGCGCGAGCGCGAGGCGCTCGCGCTCTACGCCGCCGGACTCCCGCTGAAACTCGTCGCGCAGCGCCTCGGCATCACGTACAACACGGCCAAGGAGAACATCTCCCGCATCCGGGCGAAGTACATCGAGGTCGGCAGGCCCGCCCCGACGAAGATCGACCTCCGTCAGCGAGCGGTCGAGGACGGCGTCATCGACCCCGACGCGGGCGTGTCCGGGGCGCGGTCATGAGCGGCATCCGCTTCGACTCGGGCCCCGTGGTGCTGCCGGCGCCCCACGCGATCGCGCGCGACGGATCCCTCACCCGCGAGCGGGTCGAGATGGTGCTCGGCCGAGCCGTGGCGCTCGCGAGCGTGGTGCTCGGCGCCCAGACGATCGTCGAGGCGATCGCCGCGCAGGCGGTCGATCCGTTCTGGAACACGATCGAGATCCTGCTGATCTTCGTCCCCCTCGCGGTGGCGATCGTCTCGTTCGCGACGGGGCGGCAGAAGGAGCTCGCCGGCACGATCTTCGTGATCGCCTACACGATCGCCCTCGTCCTGTGGCCCGTCCGCGCCTACGGCCACGGATCGCCCGCCACCTCGCACGCCTGGCCCTACGTGCTGGGCAACGTCGCGACCCTCGCCGCCGTCGTCGCGCTCCCGAGGCGGTGGCAGGTCATCGCGACGGTCGGCATCCCTGTCGTCTACGGTGCGATGCGCATGGTCGAGCTCGGCTTCGCGCCGGCGGCCTGGCTGCCGACGGCGCTCGACGTCGCGTTCCTGGTCATCTTCGGCGCGGTGCTGCTCGCGCTCGCCTGGACGTTCCGTTCCACGGCGAGCCGTATCGACGAGCATCGCGAACGCGCGATCGAGGCGTCCGCGCGGGCGGCGGCGATGGCTGCGACCGAGAGTGAGCGTGTCGCCGTCGCCGCTCTGATGCACGACAGCGTCATCGCGGCGCTCATCGCCGCGCAGCGCGCGGGGACCGATCGGGAGCGCGAGCTCGCCGTGCAGATGGCACGTGACGCGCTCAACCGCCTCGCGAACGTCGACGTCACGGCGGGCGAGGGCAGTGACCATCCCCGGTCGGCGTCATCGCTCGCGGACGAGCTGCAGCGCGCGCTCGTCGAGGCGGGGTCGGATGCCGCGGTCCGCCGTCGCATCGCCCCCGACACCCCGGATGTCCCCGGCCGTGCGATGCGGGCGATGGTGCTCGCGGGCACCCAGGCCATCGTCAATGCGATCGCCCACGCCGATGGCGCGGGGCTCGAGGTGACCGTGACGGGAGAGCGTGCGCCCGGCCGGGTGACGGTGACCGTGCGCGACACCGGGCCCGGCTTCTCGATCGACGAGATCCCGGATGACCGCCTGGGCGTGCGCGGGTCGATCATCGCGCGCGTGGCCGCGTTCGGCGGCGAGACCCGCATCTCCTCGGATGCTTCGGGCACGGTCGTCGACCTCATCTGGAAGGCGACGGTCTCCTGATGTCCACGGCCTCCGTCATCCGACTCCTCGCGGTCGCGTTCAGCGTCGCACTCACGCTCCGCGGCATGTGGATCGGCGCGCCCGTCGACGACGGATGGCTGCTGCTGGGCTGCATGCTCGGGTACCTGGCGGTGGCGTGGCTGTGCATCCTGTGGGGCTGGACCGCGGTGATCACGCGGTCGAGCCAGCCGGAGACGGTGTCGAGTTCGGGCGATCACCTGCCCATCCCGCTGGCGTTGCTCGCCCTCGCGGCGACGGTGGCACTGCCCCCGCTCGTCGCCTACGGCGCGGGCCCCCACACGACGCCGGGGACGCACACCACCTTGTACCTCGGTGCCATCGGCGCGCTCATGGCGACGCTCACCGTGCGCCGGCGCCCCTGGATGGCGTGGACGGGAATCGTCGTGCTCGCGGGGTGGTCGATCTCGTTGCTGGGCCCGGCGACCGCGCTCGGTCTCGGTCTCGTCGGGTCGACGGTCTGGGTGGGCGCCGCGCAGTTCCTGGTGCTCGCCCTCGACCGTGCCGCGCTCGACACGGAACGGCTCGGCGAGGTGCAACGTGTCGCTTCGGCCCAATCGGCCGCGCAGGGCGCGCAGGCCCATGAACGCCGCGTGCAGGTGAACCGTGTGCTCCTGAGCGCCGGCGACGCGCTCGCCCGGGTCATCGATCGCCGGGGCGTCCTCTCCGACGACGAACGGATCGAGGCGCGCGTGGTGGAGGGGCGCCTGCGCGACGAGTTGCGCGGTGCGCGCCTGCTCGATCCCGAAGTCAGGGCGGCGCTCGAGAGCGTGCGCCGACGCGGGGCATCCGTGTCGTTGTCCGACGACGGGGCGATCGACGACATCGGCGAGGAGGAGCTGGGCGAGATCCGGGCCGAGCTGGCCGACACCCTGCGTTCGGCTCGGTCGGACCGTGTGTACGTGCGCACGAGCAGCGATCCTCGTGTCGCCGTCACGGTCGTCGGGCGCGCCGCCCGCACCATCGGCCTCGACGAGGACGACAGTGTCGACCTGTGGCGCGAGATCGAGCGCTCGCCGCGCTGAGCGCTCGGAGTGCTCGCGCAGACCTGCCGCGCACCAAAAGAGAGGGCGAGGGGCGGCGGATGCGCCTGCCCCTCGCCAGCAGACAATTACCCGATATCGTCTGCGAGTGGCTCCCTGACCCCGCAACAGTGTCAGGTCGAGCTCTCGCTGGGAAACCCAGCGATATCAGTATTCGCACCTTCAGCGCGCCTGTATGTAGGTACTTCGGGTGACATCGTTCCGACAGCGTCGGATCAACCGCGGAAGCCGCCCCAGCCGCCCCTGCGGTCGAACGATGTGCGCAGCGAACGGCGGGTGAGCTGCCATCCGCTCGGTCGCCGCGCCGGGGCGGCGACCGCTCCCGCCTGTTCGGCCGCATACGCCTCGGTCACCACCGCGACGATCGCCGCCAGCTCCTCGTCCGTCGGGTTGCCGCGACGCACGTCGATGCGCACGGGCACGGGGGACGCGGCATCCGTCTCGTCGAACAGGCTCACAGGGGGATGTTCCCATGCTTCTTCGGCGGGAGCGACGCACGCTTGCCGCGCAGTGCCCGCAGGGCCTTCGCGATCGACACGCGGGTCTGCGCCGGCTCGATGATGCCGTCGAGCTCGCCGCGCTCGGCGGCGAGGAACGGGGAGGTGACGTTGTAGGTGTACTCGTTGGCGAGGCGGGCGCGCACGGCGGCGACGTCCTCGCCGGCCTCCTCGGCGCGCTTGAGCTCGCCGCGGTAGAGGATGTTCACCGCGCCCTGGCCGCCCATGACCGCGATCTCGGCGGTCGGCCAGGCCAGGTTGATGTCGGCGCCGAGCTGCTTGGAGCCCATGACGATGTACGCGCCGCCGTAGGCCTTGCGCAGGATCACCGTCACCAGCGGCACTGTCGCCTCGGCATACGCGTAGAGGAGTTTCGCGCCGCGGCGGATGACGCCGGTCCACTCCTGGTCGGTGCCGGGGAGGTAGCCGGGCACGTCGACGAGCGTCACGATCGGGATCGAGAACGCGTCGCAGAAGCGCACGAAACGCGCCGCCTTCTCGCCTGCGTCGATGTTCAGGGTGCCCGCCATCTGCGACGGCTGGTTGGCGATGATGCCCACCGAGCGGCCCTCGACGCGGCCGAACCCGATGAGGATGTTCGGCGCGAACAGCGGCTGCACCTCGAGGAAGTCGCCGTCGTCGACGATGTGCTCGATGACGCCGTGCATGTCGTAGGGCTGGTTGGGGGAGTCGGGGATGACCGTGTTGAGGGTGCGGTCGGAGTCGGTCGTCTCGAAGTCGAACGCCGACTCGTAGTCGGGCACCTCCGACATGTTGTTGTCGGGGAGGAAGGCGAGCAGCGAGCGCGCGTAGTCGATCGCGTCCTCCTCGTCGTCGGCGAGGTAGTGCGCGACGCCCGACCGGGTGTTGTGCGTGTGGGCGCCGCCGAGCTCGTCCATCCCGACGTCCTCGCCGGTGACCGTCTTGATCACGTCGGGGCCGGTGACGAACATCTGGCTGGTCTTGTCGACCATGATCACGAAGTCGGTGAGCGCCGGGCCGTAGACGGCACCGCCCGCAGCCGGGCCCATGATGATCGAGATCTGCGGGATCACGCCCGACGAGGCGGTGTTCAGGCGGAAGATCTCGCCGTACTTGCCGAGCGCGACCACACCCTCCTGGATGCGCGCGCCGCCCGAGTCGAGCACGCCGATGATCGGGATGCCGCTGCGCAGCGCCAGCTCCATGACCTTGATGATCTTCTCGCCCGCGACCTCGCCGAGGGAGCCCCCGAAGGTCGAGAAGTCCTGCGAGTAGACGGCGACGGTGCGACCGTGGATCGTGCCGACGCCGGTGACGACGGAATCGCCGTAGGGACGCGACTTCTCCATGCCGAACGCGGTGGTGCGGTGGCGCACGTACTCATCGACCTCGGTGAACGACCCGTGGTCGAGCAGCATCTCGATGCGCTCGCGGGCGGTGAGCTTGCCCTTGGCGTGCTGCTTGGTCTGCGCGACGGTCTCGGCGTCGACGACCGCCTCGCGGTAACGGCGGCGCAGGTCCTCGATCTTGGCAGCGGTGGTCGTGAGGTCGGGGGTGTCGGTCACGGATTCCACCCTATCCACCGGCCCCGTCCGACGCTTGGAGGGTTCGGACAACAGGCGGAGGCATCCGCTGTTCCTCGTCTGAGACATGGCGGTGGATGCCGGCGGCCCGGAGCCCGCGCGTAGGGTGGCGGCATGCCCATTCCCGCCGCAGGATTCCCCCTCGCCGCCGCGGTCAGCCCGAGGCTCCAGGTCGCCGAGCACACCGACTCCACGAACGCCGACCTCGTGGCCGCCGTGCGCGACGCGCCCCGCGACTGGCCGCACCTGTCGGCGCTGCTGACCACCGACCAGCGTCGGGGGCGGGGTCGCCTCGACCGCACCTGGGTCGCGCCACCCGGCGCCGCGCTCGCCCTGTCCGTCGTCGTCGACGTCACCGGGCTCCCGATTGCGGCCCGCGGCTGGATCCCGCTCGCCGCCGGCGCCGCGATGACCCGCGCTGTCGCCGCGCAGCTGCGCGGAACCGGCAACTCCGCCGGGCTGAAGTGGCCCAACGACGTGCTCGTGGACGGACTGAAGATCTGCGGCATCCTCGCCGAAGCCGTCGCCGGCTCGCCCTCGACCGTCGTCGTCGGCTCCGGAGTGAACACGCGGATGGCCGCGGTCGACCTGCCCGTGACCACCGCGACCTCGTTCGCCGCCCTCGGGGTCGCCGTCGACGAGGATCGCCTGATCGCCGACTACCTGACGGCTCTCGACGAGCAGCTGGCCGCGCTCGCGGCAGCCGGAGGCGACGCGTCGGCGGCGGGTCTGCGGGGTGAGATCGAGGCGCTGTGCCTGACGCTCGGGCGCGCCGTCACCGTGTCCCTCCCCGACGGTTCCGCGCTCGTGGGCGAGGCCGTGCGCATCGACACCGACGGACGCCTGGTCGTGCGCGGGGCTGCGGGTGAGACGGCCGTCGCAGCGGGAGACGTCACCCACGTGCGGTGAGGTGGGGCGTCGCTCGCCGTTCCGGTCCCGCGTGGCGCAGCTCGCGCCGTCGGTACCGGCCGCCACAATGAGAGGGTGAGCAACACCTCGGCCTACGGCTACGGCCGGCCGCAGACCCCCGCCCCGGGTGTCGACGCGCCCGAACGGCGCATCGCCCGGATGCGACCGGTGGGTGCCGGACTGTTCTGGTCGGCGCTTCTGCTCATCGCTGTGTGCGGCGCGACCGGCTACTTCCTGTTCGACCCGCCTTTCGGGCTGCCGATCTGGGTGGTCCCCGCCGTGGCCGCGATCGTCATCGTGCTGCTCGTCGTACTGCCGTATCTCGCGTGGTCCGCGCACACCTACACGATCACGACGCGCCGGGTCATCGAGCGCAGCGGTCTGCTCTCACGCACCCACCGCGAGGTCGGTCACACGCGCGGCTATGCGATCACCGTCCGGCGCGGCCTGTGGCAGCGTCTGTGGCGCGCGGGCACGATCGAGCTCGCCTCCGGCACCGAGAAACCTCTCGTGCTGCGCGGCATCCGCGACGTGAACCTCGTGCACGAGGTGCTCGTCGACCAGGTCGAGGTCGGACAGATCCTGGCCCACCGCGACAGTCACACCACCGGCGAGACCCTCTGACGCGCACCCGTCGCGACGCCTGCGGCAGAATGGATCGGTCGAAGGGAGACGCATGACCGTGCGCGTCGGAGTCGTCGGGGGCGGGCAGCTCGCCCGCATGATGATCGCCCCGGCGGTCGAGCTGGGCGTGGAGATCCGCGTGCTCGCGGAGGAGCCGGGCATGTCGGCGGCGCTCGCCGCGACGGCCGTGGGCGACTACCGAGACATCGAGACGGTGCGGGCGTTCGCGAAAGACGTCGACGTGCTCACCTTCGACCACGAGCACGTTCCGCAGGACGTGCTGCGCGCCCTCATCGCCGACGGCGTCGCCGTGCACCCCGGGCCGGACGCCCTGCAGTACGCGCAGGACAAGCTCGCGATGCGCCGTAAGGTCGCCGAGCTCGGCCTCCCTCAGCCCGACTGGGCGGAGGTCGCCGACGCCGAGGCGCTGGGTGCATTCCTCGCCTCCCACGGCGGCCGCGCCGTGGTCAAGACTCCGCGCGGCGGCTACGACGGCAAGGGCGTGCGGGTCGTCGGTGCGGCCACCGACGCCGACGACTGGTTCGCGGCGCTCGCCGAGGATGGCCGCGGCGGTGCGCTGCTCGTCGAGGAGCTCGTCGACTTCGACCGCGAGCTCGCCGCGCAGGTCGCCCGCCGCCCCTCGGGGGAGCTCGTCGCGTATCCGGTCGTGGAGACGGTGCAGCGCGGCGGCGTGTGTGCCGAGGTCGTCGCCCCGGCGGCGGGCCTCGCCCCCGAGGTCGCCGCCGAGGCGACCCGCATCGCGACCGGCGTCGCGCACGGCGTCGGCGTCACCGGGATGCTGGCGGTGGAGCTGTTCGCGACGGCCTCCGGACGCGTGCTGGTCAACGAGTTCGCGATGCGCCCGCACAACAGCGGCCACTGGACGCAGGACGGCGCGGTGACCAGCCAGTTCGAGCAGCACCTGCGTGCCGTGCTCGATCTGCCCCTGGGCGACACCGCCGCGCGCGCGCCCTGGACCGTGATGATCAACGTGCTCGGCGGCCCCGTCGCCGGATCGCTCGACGAGCGCTTCGCTGCGGCGATGGCCGCGCACCCCGACGCGAAGGTGCACACCTACGGCAAGGCGCCCCGACCCGGGCGGAAGGTCGGCCACGTCAACGTGTCGGGGAGCGATCTCGACGCGGTCCGCGCGGACGCCGTGGCCGCGGCATCCTTCTTCCTCGACTGAGGCGTGCGCCGGGCGGCCGGCGCCCGGATGCCGTGACCGCGCGCCGTTGCGGTGATGTCCAGCACGAGCGCCCTAGCCTGGACGGGTGACGCGCGCGCTGCATTCCTCCGACGCGCCCCTGGTCGGGGTCGTGATGGGTTCCGACTCCGACTGGCGGGTGATGGCCGACGCCTCCCAGGTGCTGGGCGACTTCGGCGTGCCGCACGAGGTCGAGATCGTCTCCGCCCACCGCACCCCCGACAAGCTGATCGCCTACGGGCGTGAGGCGCGCGGCCGCGGCCTGAAGGCGATCATCGCGGGCGCCGGCGGTGCCGCGCACCTCCCCGGGATGCTCGCCTCCGTCACCGCCCTCCCCGTCATCGGGGTGCCGGTGCCGCTCGCGACCCTCGACGGGCTCGACTCGCTGCTGTCGATCGTTCAGATGCCCGGCGGCATCCCGGTCGCGACCGTCTCGATCGGCGGCGCGAAGAACGCCGGGCTGCTCGCCGTGCGCATCCTCGGTGCCTCCGATCCGCGCCTCGCCGACAGGGTCGAGGCGTACGCGCGCGAGCTGGAGGATCAGGTGGCGCAGAAGAACCGCCGCCTGAAGGACAGCCTGTGACCGTCGCCCCCCCGCACCCCCCGGCGGCCGGGCGACGAACGGGGTCTCGTCAACCCCTATCCGATCCGCTACCCCGACAGCACGTCGCCGGCGGTCATGACGCGGCGTGCCTGGTGGCTCGTCGTCGTGAACCTCCTGATCCCGGGCTCGGCACAGGCCGCGGCGGGCAACCGCCGCCTCGCGAAACTCGGCCTCGGTGCGACCCTCGTCATGTGGGTGCTCGCGGTTCTGGCCGTGCTCGTCGCCGTTGTGTGGCGACCGTTCTTCCTCACCGTCGTCACGAACAGTCTCGTGCTGCTGATCATCCAGATCGCCCTCGTCGCGTACGCCGTGCTCTGGATCGTGCTCGCCCTCGACACGCTGCGGCTCGTACGGCTCATCAAGACGCGCCCGTGGGCACGCCTCGCGGTGCCGGCCGCTGTCGTCGCGGTGACGCTCGTGGTCAGCGGCGGCGCGGGGTACGCGGCGGTGCTGGTCGGCTCGGCACGGAATGCGCTCGGGTCGGTGTTCAGCTCGGGCGGCCCCGCCGTCGCGCCGACCGACGGGTACTACAACATCCTCCTGCTGGGCGTCGACAGCGGAGCGGGACGCGATTCGATGCGCCCCGACAGCATCTCCGTGGCATCCGTCAACGCCGACACCGGACAGGTCACCATCACCGGTATCCCGCGCGACATGAAGGACGTGCCGTTCGCGCCGGGGCCGATGCAGACTCTCTTCCCCGACGGCTACAAGGGCAAGAACTGCGGCACCGCCCACTGCGCGATCAACGAGATCTTCACCGAGGTGAACGTGCTCCGCAAGGGCACCGACATCTATCCCGACGCGACCACGTATCAATACAGCCCCGGTATCGAAGCGGTGAAGGATGCCGCGGAGGGCGTCACCGGACTCACGATCCCGTACTACGTCTTCATCGACATGGACGGCTTCGCGGCCCTCATCGACGCGCTCGGCGGCATCGACATCACCGTCACCGAACGACTCCCGAAGGGCTGGGGGCCGACGTACACGAACGAGCCCGCGAGCAAGTGGGCGATCGGGTGGATCGAGCCGGGTGCGCAGCACATGGACGGCGACACGGCGCAGTGGTACGCCCGCTCGCGCTACACGACGAGCGACTGGGACCGGATGCTCCGCCAGCGTCAGCTGCAGGAGGCGATCCTCGCGCAGTTCACCCCGGCGAACGTGCTCTCGCGCTTCCAGGATGTCGCCAACGCCGGCACCCACATCATCGAAACGGACATCCCCGACTCGATGATCGGCTATTTCCTCGATCTCGCGATCAAGGCGAAGGGTCAGCCCGTGCAGTCGCTCGAGCTCACGCCCGCCGGTGCGAACATCGACCCCGACAAGCCGGACTTCACCGTCACGCGCGCGCTCGTAGCCGAGAAGCTGCATCCGTCCTCCGCCACTCCGAGCCCCACCGGCTGAGCGCGCGCTCGGGTTCGCCCGACACGCGGTGGGTAGGCTCGAGACCATGACGGTGACCCTGCGCGTGGTGCTCGATCAACTGGTCGGAGCGCCCGCGTCGGAACTCACGGCAGCATCCGCCGAGGTGGCGCGCGCCCTGATCGCGACCGCGCCGCGGGACTGCGAGGTCGCCGCCCTCGTGCCGGCCGGCGACGCTGCCGCGCTCGCGCGCGAGGTTCCGGGGCTCGCCCGCGTCGACACGGTCGGGATGCCGCGGGCCGCCGCTCTCGCCTCCTGGCAGCTCGGCGTCGCGCCGGGTGTCGGCGGCGGACTCATCCATTCGCCGACGCTGGCGGCGCCGCTCGTGCGTCACGACCGCATCAACGACAACGACCAGACGGTCGTGACGCTCTGGGACATCCCTGACTTCTCGGATGCCGCGTCGAAGACCGCTGCGCTCGCGCACAAGGCGATGCTCAAGCGCGCCGAACGGCACGCCGACGCCGTGATCGTCCCGACCCATGCGATCGCGGAGCGACTGGCGGCGACCACGAAGCTGCGCGGACGTGTACGCGTGATCGCGGGGGCGGCACCTCAGGGGTTCGCCGTTCCCGGTGACGCGATCGGACGCCGCCGCGCGCTCGTCGTGCCCGACCGCGTGCTCGTGCTCGACGGTGCGGGTGCCGAGGCCGACCTCGACGCCGGATTCGCGGCGGCACTGTGCGGCGCCCCGGATGTGCCGATCGTCGTGCTGGGCGCCGGCGACCTGCGCGTCGACCGGGTGAGGGCGCGGGCGGAACAGGCCGGGGTACCGAGCGCCCACCTGCGGGTGCTCGCCGGGCTCGACGCGCACGACCGCGCGGCGGTGCTGGATGCGGCGGTCGCCGTCGTCGCGCCCTCGCGGGCCTCGGCGTTCCCATGGCGGGTCCTCGAGGCGTTCGCCGTGGGGGTGCCGGTCATCGCCGCGGACTGCGACGACCATCGGGAGATCATCGTCGACGGGGGAGTGCTCGTCGACCCCGCCGAGCTCGGCGCCGCGCTGCATGACGCGATCGGCGACAGCGCGCGACTGCGGGTGCTGGCCCGCGATCGCGGACGCGGCTTCTCCTGGTCCGACCACGCCGCGCGGGTCTGGGAGCTCCACGCGGAGCTGTGAGGCGCGCCCTATCATGGGTCGCATGGCTGCCCGCGTCGACGTCATCGTCCGAACCAAGGAGCGGCCTGACTTCCTCGAACGCGCGTTGGCGGACATCGCTGCACAGTCGATGACCTCGTGGCGCGCCGTCGTGGTCAACGACGGGGGACGGCCGCACGAGGTCGAGCAGGTCGTCGCCGACTCCTCCGTCTCCGACAAGGTGCACGTCGTCCACATCGCGCCGGGGGAGGGCGGACGGTGCATCGCGGCGAACACCGGGGTTCGAGAAGCCGATGCGCCGTTGGTCGTGCTGCACGACGACGACGATCTGTGGCATCCGGAATTCCTCGCCCGCACGACGTCCTGGCTCGATGCCCATCCGGATTCCGGTGCGGTCTCGGTGCCCACCGAGATCGTCTACGAGGAGCGGCGCGGGAGCCGGTGGGTGGAGGCGGACCGCGCGCCGTTCTGGGCCGGGATGTCGCGGATATCGCTGGCCGAGATGCTCGTGATCAATCGCATCGTGCCGATATCCATCGTCTACCGACGTTCCCTCCATGACGAGGTCGGAGGGTATGACGAGTCGCTCGACGCCGTCGAGGACTGGGAGTTTTATCTGCGGGTGCTCCCGCGGCATCCGATCGGATTCATCCCAGGAACGACGCTCGCGTATTGGACCCAGCGTCCCGGAGTGACGGGCGCGGCCGCCAACAGCATGTTCGAACTGTCCGCCGATCACGCGCGCGACGATGCGATCGTGAGGGATCGAGCCCTCGCGACGTGGATCGCGACTTACGGGCCGGGCCTTCCGCTGTACCTGGCCGGCATCGAGAAGCGCGTGCTCGAGCGCATAGCCGGTGTTTCGCCGGGCAACCGCGGCCGCTCGATCGTCGACGTCTCCGTCTGGCGAGCGGTGCGACGGCGGCTTCGGAGGGTGCTGCGGGGTCTGCGTTCCCGGAGCACGGCCTAGGATCGTACGGTGCGCAGCCGGATCCGACGTCTCGTGCGGGGGCTGCGATCGGCACCGGTCCTCGGTGCCGGCATCCGTGCGCTCGACCGTGTGTGGTGGGCGCGCACCGTGCTCGCCTCCGCGCTCATCGACGCGCAGTACTACTCCGCGCTGCTCGGCCATCGCGTCGGGCGACGGGCGGCCGTCGCGCACTACGTCACGCGCGGCTTTCGTCGCGGAATGAGCCTGAATCCCCTCTTCGACGAGGTGTACGCCGGTGCCGAGCTGCCGGAGGTTCTGCGCGTTCCGGCCCTGTACGCCTATCTCGTCAGCGAGCGGGCGACGGTGTCCGTGCACCCTTGGTGGGACGCCACGAGGCATGAACCCGGCGACGGAGCCGTCGCGGGCGAGGGCGATCCGCCCCTGGAGCGTCTCTGGCGCGACCCCTCCGGCTCGCTGGTGCTCCGCACCGCGGCGGCGGAGACGACGATGAGCGTCGACCAGTACCGCCGCCTCGCCATCGAGGCCGCGCGCACCTGGCGCCGCGGTGCCGCGCCCACCGGTGGTCCGGTCCCGCATCACGAGGTCGGGTTGGTGCGCATCCTGCAGGCGGGGGATCGTCGTTACCACCGCAAGCTGGCGCAAGCGGCGCACCGAGCCACCGATGGCAGCGCCGCCGCCGTGGTGAGCTTCGTCGCCCCCGACGCATCCGCGTGGGTGTCAGCGATGATCCTTCGTCAACTGGTCCCCTCCCTCGTCGTGCGGCGGGAGGCGGCGACGAGCACCTGGTCGCGGGTGGTCGGCGCGGCGCTGAGCTCTCTCGCCGCCGACACGCTCATCGTGCTCGATGCCCGTGCCGAATTCTCCGAGGGGGAACTGGATCGGCTCGCGCGAGAGGCCGGCGCCGGGTCATTCGTGATCCCCGCGCATCGGCGATTCGACGGGACCGTCGCGGGAATCGGAGCAGCGACGATCGGGCACGGGATTCCCGGCCGGATCCTGGAGTGGATGCCGCCGGAGGATCTGGACCGGCTCGACGCGGTCCTCGACGTCCCCCTGCTGACCGGGCGCACGTTCGCCGTGGCGCGGGCGACGCTCGATCGCGCCGGGGCGTTGCCCTCGCTGACCAACGACGGTGAGCTCGAGGCGATCTCGATCGACGTGCGCCGCCGGTGCGCGGGCGTGCCCTTGCGCGTGCTGACCGATGTCCGACCGGTCTTCGATGAGCCCGAGATCGCCTTCAGGCGCCGCCGCGCCGGTCGCGACGCACGGTATTGGCGTCGACGTTCGGGTGTCGATGACACGCCGGTCGCTCGGAGCATCATCGGGGCCGCCGGGTTCGACGTCCGCGGCTGGCGGCACCGACGCCCGTCCGTGCGCCCGTCAGCCGATCTCGTGTGGCGGCGTCCGCATCCCGGTGCCCAGAGATGGTCGATCAAGATCTGCGCACCGGCGGGGCGCCAGGGCGCGGTCTGGGGGGATCGACACTTCGCCGAAGGTCTCGCGCGTGCCCTCCGACGGCGCGGCCACACCGTGGTCATCGATGCGTTCGACGCCGCGTCGCGTCCGACCGACGCCGTCGACGACGTGAGCGTGGTGGTGCGGGGACCGTATCGCATCCGGGCACCGCGAACTCGTGTGCGACTGCAGTGGATCATCAGCCATCCTGATGAGATCACCCGCGCGGAGGTGTCGGGGTTCGACCGGGTGTTCGCCGCGTCGAGGGGCTGGGCGGCGCGCGCGTCGGCGCGCTGGGGCCGCGACATCCGTCCGTTGCTCGAGTGCGTCGACACCGACCTCTTCCATCCGCGCGGACTGCCAAGGGGCGACGACATCGTCTTCGTCGGGACGGCTCGGGGGATCGCGCGTCCCAGCGTCGTGGTGCCGTTGGCGGCCGGGATCCCGGTGCGTGTCTACGGGCCCGATTGGCGACCGTTCATTGCGCAGTCCGCACTGGCCGCGCGATCAATCCCGCACGATCGACTCCCCGAGCGGTACGAGACCGCATCGATCGTTCTCAACGATCAGTGGCCCGCGATGCGACGAGAGGGGTTTCTCGCGATGCGGCCGTTCGACGTGGTCGCCGTCGGTGGACGGGTGATCTCAGAGGAGGTCGAGGGGATCGAGGAGATCTTCGAGGGCGCGGTGGTGACCTACCAGGACGCCGCACACCTCGTCGACCTGCTGCGCGCCGACCCGGCGACGATCTTCCCCGACGACGCGCAGCTCGCTCGCATCTCCGCAAGAATCCGCGCGGAGCACTCGTTCGACGCACGCGCCAGGGAGCTCGACGAGGCGGCCCGCGAGGTGTGGACGTCCGCCGGTGAGCCCGGTGTGCCGGGGCCGAGCCGATAGGATCGCGGGGACGCCGCGCGCCGATCCGGACGATGGCCGCGCTCCCGACGTGGATGAATGCATGACGACACCGAACCTGTTCCGAAAGCTCGAATGGCAGATCAACGCGATCCGCCACCGTGACCCGCTCTCCCCGCGGCTGTACTGGCGTCTCTTCGGATCCCTGCGGCGGCGTCCATGGGATCCGACACGCACTCCGCGACGCATCGTCGTGATGCGCAGCGACGAGATCGGCGACACCGTCACCACGACGACCCTGCTCGCTGCGATGCGGGCTCAGTGGCCGAAGGCGTCGATCCACCTCGTTGTGAAGCCCGGTCCGGCGACGATCTTCCACGCGGCACCGACGGTGGACCGGGTCATCCCGTGGTCCCCCGTCCTTCACGGGTCGGCGCTCAAACGACAGGTGCTGACGGTGAGGCAGGCGCTGCGCCGCTTCCGGCTGCGGGGGTACGACCTCGCCGTCCTGCCGCGATGGGACTTCGACGACACTCCTCTGCGCTACCTTGCCGTCGCCTCGCGCGCCCGTTCGGTCGTCGGGTTCGCACCCGTGCCGTCGCGGGAACCAGCCTGGCTCGGAGACCAGGAGCTCCTCCTCACCGATGTGATCGACCGCGGCGACGTCCCGTTGCTCTCCGTGCAGCAGCTCGAACGGGTAGCCGCCCATCTGGGCGTGCGCTGGACCGACGAGGCGACCCGCCGAGCGGGGACCGCGCTGTACGACGTGTCCGACCGCGATCGGGCCGCGGAGGCCGCCGCTCTGCGGCAGCCTCCGGGACGGGTGGTCGGCTTCGGGATCGGTGCGCGCGATGGGAAGCGGCAGTGGCCGATCGAGCGGCTGAACGACCTCGCCGCCGCGCTCGCTGCGACGGGGCCGTTGTCTGTGCAGGTTCTGGGGGGCGCGGTCGACGTCGAGCGGGCGGCGGCCCTCACCGAGCTGTTGTCGGCCCAGGGGATCCCGGTAGCCGATCTCGCCGGCGCACTCAGCCTCAGTGAGAGTGCAGCCGCGATCAGCCGCTGCGATCTGTTCGTCGGCAACGACTCCGGACTGCAGCACATCGCGTCGAGTCTCGATGTGCCGACGGTCGTCGTCACATGCCATCCCGCCACAGGGTCGCCGTGGAGCGACAACGCGCCGGAGCGCTTCGGCCCGTGGTCGACGCGATGCCGTGTCGTCCAGCCCGCCGCTCCGACCGGTGACTGCGGCGAGGAGTGCGTCGCATCCCATGCCCATTGCATCCTCGCCGTCGAGACGCATGATGTCTTGCGGGCCGTGGAGGAGGTCAGCCGCGAACTCGCGGGTTGAGTCGGCTACGCTCGTTCGGTCGCGCCCACTTCAGTGCGCCCCTGTTGGAAGGTCTGGATCCTCGCAGATGTCTACGCCGCCGTCGATCACCCCGCGCCACGTGCTCGGATTCGAAACGACCCGGGTGTTCGTCATCGGCGACGCGATGCTCGATCGATACGTCGACGGCACCGTCAACCGGATCTCGCCGGAGGCGCCGATCCCCGTGCTGCAGGTCGCGCAGGACCGCAGCGTCGCGGGTGGCGCCGCGAACGCGGCGATGAACATCGCCGCCCTCGGTGCGTCGACCACCCTGATCGCCGCGTGGGCGACTGATGAGTCGGGACGTGAGCTGGAGCGACTGCTCGCCGACGCCGGGGTGGCGACCTGCCGCGTCGATCGCGGCGACGCGCCGACCATTGAGAAGCTCCGCGTCGTTGCAGGTCAGCAGCAGATCGTGCGCATCGACCGTGAGGACACATCCGCACTCGACTTCGAGGGTCAGGCCGCGGTCGTCGCGGCGCTCGCCGAAGGGCTGGCCGCAGGCACGGCGTCGACCGCTGTCGTGATCTCCGACTACGCAAAGGGCCTTCTCGACGCGGACCTCGTCGCCGAGGTCATCGAGCTCGCGCAACGCCACGGAGTCCCGGTCGTCGTCGATCCCAAGTCGACCGACATCCGGAAGTACCGCGGGGCGAGCATCGTCAAGCCGAACTTCGCGGAGGCCTGCCAGATGTCGCGAGTGCGAGCGGCCCGACCGGACGCGGCCACCCTGGAGCACATCGCGCACGAACTGCTGGTCGACGGAATCGGTGCGCTCGCCGTCTCGCTGTCGGCCGCCGGCGTGGAAGTCATCGAGGCGGGCTCACGTGTCCGGATTCCCACGCGGGCGCGGTTGGTCGCCGACGTGTCGGGGGCCGGAGATTCGATGATCGCCGGCATCGCGGTGGGCCTTGCGAGCGGGCTGACGACGACCGAGGCCGTGCAGGTGGGCAACATGGCCGCGGGAATCGCGTGCGGCCGGCCGGGTACGGCGGTCGTGACGGGCGCCGATCTGCTGGACGAGCTGCTGGTCGAGTCTTCGCCGGACAGGCGACCCGGGACCGTCGAGAACTGGGCCGAGCTCGCCCGCCTGGTCGAAGTAGAGAAGTCGGCCGGCAAGCGGATCGTCTTCGCGAACGGCGTTTTCGATCTTCTGCATGCCGGCCATGTCGCGCTGCTCAAGGAAGCCCGGTCGTTCGGGGATGTGCTCGTGGTGGGGGTCAACTCCGACGAGTCGACCGCCCGACTCAAGGGCCCGTCGCGTCCCCTCCAGCCGCAGCGAGATCGCATGGGTGTGCTCGATGCCGTGCGCTACGTCGACTTCGTCACTGTCTTCGATCAGGACACGCCGCGCGAGCTGATCCTGGCGATCAAGCCGGACATCATTGTGAAGGGCTCCGACTACAAGCCCGAAGAGGTCGTCGGGGGCGAGGACGCCAGAGCGTGGGGCGGCCGCGTGCAGATCGTGGGGTTGCTCGACGGCGTGTCGACAACGCGCCTCTCGCAGGGCGAGCAGGTGCGCCGCGGATGATCACGCGATGCTGCGTGCGAAAGGAAGCAAGATGAGTGTGATTGCCGACAACCTTCGCGACAACGTGCGGCGGATGAGTGCTCTCGCCGAGGATGCCGCGTTCGTCGACTCGTTCGACCGTGCGGCGGCGCTCATGGTGACGTCGTTGCGCGCCGGAGGCACACTGTTCGCCTGCGGGAACGGGGGGTCGATGACCAACGCCCAGCACTTCGCCGAGGAACTCACCGGTCGTTTCCGAGGTGACCGTCCGCCGCTGCGGGCGATCGCGATCTCCGACCCGTCGCACCTCACCTGTGTTGCCAACGACTACGGGTACGAGTTCGTCTTCTCCAAGTTCATCGAGGCGCTGGCCCGTCCCGGCGATGTGCTGCTCGCCCTGACCACGAGCGGGAAGTCGGCCAACGTCCTGCGAGCGGCCGAGGCGATGAAGTCTGCCGGCGGCGTCGTGATCGCGTCATCCGGGCCCGCCGACACTCCGGTTGCGGCCGTCGCCGACGTCGCCCTCGCCCTGGGGGAGAACCGATGGGCGGACCGCATTCAGGAGTCCGAGCTCGTCGTCATCCATTCGTTCATGCAGGCTATCGAGGACGCATTCGGCTATTCGGCCTGACGGATGCATCGACTCGCGTGACGGGCGCGCTCATCGAGGTGTCGCGGCAGGTCGTGCGACGGCATCGGCGAATGCGGCGAGGCTCGGATACGTCGCGTCGGCGTCCGCATCGACGCCGCCGTCGATGCGGACGGCGAGACAGTCGCCCGTGAGGGATGCCAGTCGGCGAGCCATCTGGACATCCGACGGCTGATCGCCGACGAAAACCGAACCGGCGCCGTCGATCTCGGGGTGGGCGCGGAGGTAGCGCGCGGCCATTCCCGGCCGCGGCTTGCGACATTCGCAGTCCTCCGCCGCGAGATGCGGGCAGAACTCGATCGCGTCGATTCTCCCGCCGGCATCGCCGATCACCCGGCACATCTCGCGGTGGATGTCGGTCAGATCCTCGAGCGACATCAGCCCCTTGCCGATGCCCTGCTGGTTCGTCACGACGACGATTCGCGGTGCCCATCGGGCGAGCGAGACGAGCGCCTCGACGGCACCCGGCTCGAAACGGAACTCGTCCCATGTCGTCACGTAGTCATCGACCAGGCGCGAGTTTATGACGCCGTCGCGGTCGAGGAACAGGCACCAGTCTCGCGCCGAGTGCGCCGTCGGATCGGCTCGGTGACTGGCGCGTGACATCGCCTGAACGATACCAGCGGGGTCGATGCGCACGGGCCCGCAAGGAGGCCCAGTTAGGATGATCGGGGCACGTCAGGGGGAGGACCGAACGAGATGATCGTCCGATTCGCCGTGTCGTCGCGCCTGCGTTGGGAGCTGTGGCTCACTGCGGGCATCGTGGCCGCGGCTACCGTCGCGGTCGCCGCGGGATCTTACTTCGACCGGGATGATCTCGTCTTCGTCGAGTACTTCCGAGCCAATCCGATCACGCCCGATGTGCTCGTGCGCTCCTGGTTCGGGCATCTCATGCCCGGATACATCGCCAGCGTCATCGCGTTCCTCAAAGTCTTCGCCCTGTCGTGGCCGGCCGCGCTCGTCTTCATCGTTCTGATCCACGTGGGATCCTTTGTCGCTCTCACCCGCTGCATCGACGCCGTCGTGGGGCCGGCACGGATCAATCTCATCGCGGGGCTCGCGTTCACGCTCTCCCTTGGCCCGCTCGCAGTTCGTCTCTGGTGGGCGGCCACGCTGAACAACATGTTCGCGCTCGCGCTCGGACTCGCCGTGCTGGGGTGTGCGACCAGGTGGGTGACCACCCGGAGGGCGCGCCACCTGATCGCCGGACTCATCCTTTACGCGCTGGCACTCTCGCTCAGCGAGAAGAATCTGCTGTTCTCCTTGCACATCGTGATGTGGTGTGTGTTCGTCATCTGGCGCGGGCGGTCCGTCGCGGAGCGCGCTCGTGAGCTTCTGAGGGCGTGGCCACTGTGGCTTGGTCTCATCACGCTCTCCCTCGTCGACGTGATCGCCTTCCTGTCGGGGCCGTATGTCGACGAGTCGGGGGATTCGCCCAGCATCGGATTCTCGCTGCGCTTCATCGCGCAGAACGTCTTCGGCGGACTGGTGCCGTCTCTGTTCGGTATCGACATGGCGAACCAGCCGACCTCGTGGGCGGAGCCCCGAGTCGTGATCACCTGTCTGTTGGTCGCGGTGTTCATTCTCTGGACGATCCTTCGCGCGCGTTCGAACGGCAGCGTGTGGATCTTCGCGGCGATCGCTGTGTTCGCGAACGCAGCCGTGCTGTCACGTCGGGGCGAGCTCATCGGGCTCGCCGGTTCGCGACAGCTCCGGTACCTGCTCGAGAGCACCGCGCTGGTGTGGTTGGCGATCGGTGTCGTGCTAGTTGTGGCTCTTCGTGCCGTGGTGGTGGAGCGGGAAAGCCGTACCCGACCGGCCGTCTCCCGCGTCGTCCGCGTCTTCGCGCTCGTCGGCGGGTGTGCGCTGTTCGTGACCGCGGCCGGTTCCTGGGCGGTCACGTCGCTGCGCACCATCGAGACGAGTGGCGGCTACGCGGCCCGCGCCTGGGTGACCAATCTCGAGGTGACCCTCCCGAACCCCTCGCCTCCTCTGATCGACTCGCCGCTGCCCACCTCCTTCGGCATACCTGAGCTGCACCCCTACGACATGGTGGTGCCGTTGCTCCCGAGTATGGGATGGCGCGGTGCGCAGGCCACGACGGTGCTCGACGGCGCCTGGATCGTCGGGCGGGACGGTCGAGCAGGCCCGGCTACCGTGTCGTCTCCTTCACAACAGTTCACCGGAAGTGCGTGCACCGACGGATCGGAGTCCCTGCCGATGCCCGGGGTGCGGACGTCGGGGCGAACGTACATCATCGTGGACGTCTCGGCCGGTTCCGGAGACAAGATGGCGCTGCACTACACCGGCGGCTGGGTGACCGTCGACCGGCCCTCCTCCGGCGGCCGAGTGGCCGTGTACTTTCCGAACTCACTGCATGGCGACCTGGTCATCGACTCTCAGGGCGGCAAGATGTGCGTCGAATCGATCGTGGTCGGCGACGTTGTCCCCGAGGGTTCCGCCGGTTGATCCGGTGAGGTCTCGTGTCGTTGGGAGCGTCGGCGACGCCTCGCGTTGATACTGGAATGGTGACCCGACTCCACGACAGGCTCCTGATCGCTCCGGGCCGCCGAGCCTCCGCGCCGCGTCGCTCGGGGCTTGTCCGTGGACTGGCGCTGTTCGTCGTGCTCGTCGGCGGCGGAGGGCTTGCCGCCTGTGCGCCACTTCGCGCTGATTCGCCGTCGTCGAGTCCGACCGCGTCCACCGTTGCGCCGAGCGGTGCTCCCGCGGTGAGCTCGACTCCGTCGAGCACGGCGCCCACGCCCGCAGCCACGGACGTCGTGGTTCCGGATGCCCCGTCGACGCCGTCGGGTCAAGCGACCGTGACCATCGTCAACTTCGGTGCCGACGGACAATCGCTCTGGGCGTCCGGTCTGGTGACCGGCGCCGCCGGGACGGACGGGACCTGCACGCTCACGGCGACGGCGTCGGACGGGCGTGTGGTGAGCGGCACGATCGCTGCCAGTGCGACACCCGCCGCGGTCAACTGCGGATCCATCTCGGTTCGCGCGACCTCCGGTGAGTGGACGCTCGTCCTGAGCTACGCGTCATCGACGGCCGCAGCGTCTTCTGCTCCCACGACCGTTAGCCAGCCGTGACAGGCACCGGTCGACGCGCGCGCAGGCCCCGGCTGATCGCGATCTTCGCTGTCTGCCTCGCGGTGGTCGGCGGCCTCGTCGCTGTCGTACTCCCCGCGGCGTCATCGCCGGCAGCCGCGGCCAACGCCTCGGACTTCCAGCCCGGGTATCTGATCTCCGATCAGAACTTCTTCGACTCCCAGTCGATGACCGTGGCGGATGTCCAGGCGTTTTTGAACTCCAAAGTGACCTCGTGCAGCGGCAGCAACGGGATGCCCTGTCTGAAGGACTACTACGCGCAGTCCACTCCGGCGCTCGCGGCGAACAGCTACTGCGCAGCCACGCCGGGTGGCACGCTGAGCGCCGCGCAGGTCATCGTGCTGGCCGCCCAGGCGTGCGGTATCAACCCGAAGGTGATCCTCGTGATGCTCCAGAAGGAGCAGGGTCTCATCACGTCCACCGCGCCGACGGCCCGGAACTACTCTGCCGCGCTCGGACAGGGATGCCCGGACGGCGCGGCGTGCGATCCCGCCTACGCGGGGTTCTTCTACCAGGTGTACGGGGCGGCCCGTCAGTTCCAGGTCTACATCAAGAATCCGAAGTCATTCGGCTATCAGCTCGGCTGGAACAACATCCTCTATCAGGCGACGCCTCCCGACAACAGTCGGATCTGCGGGACGAAGCCGGTCTACATCCAGAACGATGCGACCCGGGCTCTCTACATCTATACGCCGTACACGCCGAACCAGGCAGCGCTCGACAATCTCTACGGGACAGGCGACTTCTGCTCGACCTATGGCAACCGCAACTTCTGGCGGCTGTACACCGACTGGTTCGGCAACCCGCTGAGCCAGCCGGTCGAGGGCGCCTACGCCGATGCGTGGCAGGCACTCGGCGGCGCGAGCGGGATTCTCGGTTCGCCGCTCGGTGGCGTCGTGTGCATCGACAGCAAGTACTGTCAGCAGTCGTTCACGGGCGGAACGATCTTCTGGTTCCCCGGTCGAGGAGTGTTCGGTGTGCCGACGCTCATCGAGACGATGTGGCGCAATCTGGGATTCATCACGGGGACGCCCGGGCTTCCGACGGGAGTCGTGGTCTGTAATCCCGACGGCACGTGTGTGCAGTCCTTCGACGGCGGGGTGATCGCGGCGGACTCCACGGGCGGGTCGCTGGTCGGTTCCCATGTCGCATCCGCCTGGTTGGCGGCCGGGGGCGTCGCGCTCGGCGGCGCGCGCGGACCGGAGCTCTGTTCCCCTGGCGGAAGCCAGTGCGCCCAGCTGTTCGCGCGTGCGGCGTTCTACACATCCGGCACGCAAGTGACGTCTGTGACGGGCCCGATCTTCACAGCGTGGAACACGGTGAACAGCTCGAGCGGACCCCTGGGGTATCCGTTGTCGAACGCCGCATGCGTCTCGGCCGGCTGCACGCAGCAGTTCAGTGGTGGACTCATCGTGTCGTCGGGCACCGTCGCCTATGTGATCCCGTCGGGCATCGCCGCGAAATACACCTCGATGGGCGGGATCGCCACGCTCGGAGCGCCTTCGGGCCCGGCGGACTGTGCTGCGTCCAGCGCCTGCGCGCAGACGTTCGCGAACGGTCGCATCGATGTGGCGGCATCTGGATCGGCGATCGCGACGACGCAGGGGTTCTACCGCGCGTGGGCGGCAGTGGGACTCGACAGCGGCGTGCTCAAGCTGCCGACGGGTGAGGCAACGTGCTCCTCGGTGACGTGCATGCAGTCGTTCGT
>NZ_MKSL01000034.1:0-1264 GCF_001897265.1 Microbacterium sp. 71-23 | reverse complement strand
GGACGATCGCGGTCATCGGATCTGCTCCTCGGTCGGGGTCTGGTTCGGGATCGGGGCGGGGGCGGGGCGCGCGCGTGCCGGGCGCGCCGGTGCCGCGTGCCACAGGTGCGCGGTGAGGTAGCTGCGCCACGGCGCCACACGGGCGGCCCACGCGACGAGTCCGGCCGGGTCGGCGGGGATGCCGAGGGCCGCCGCGCCCGCCCGGGCGGCGACGTCGCCAGGGAGGACGACGTCGGGATCGCCCGTCACCCGCATCCGCACGTAGTCCGCGGTCCACGGGCCGACCCCGGGGAGCGCCAGGAGGGCCGCGCGCTGGGCGATGCCGTCGTCGCCCGCGCTGAGGTCGAGGTCGCCGCCCGCGATCGCCGCGGCCGCGCCGGTGATCGCCCGGATGCGGGCCGCGGGGCCGCGCAGGACCTCGTGCCCGCGTTCGGCGATCGCCGCCATCGAGGGGAAGAGGCGATCGGTCCCCTCGTGCTCGGGGACCTCCGCACCGAGGACGGCGGCGAGGTGCGACAGCGCGGTGCGGGCGGAGGCGACGGACACCTGCTGGCCGACCATCGCGCGCACGAGCATCTCGGACGGATCGACGGCCCCCGGCACCCTGATGCCGGGGGTGCCCGCGACCGCGGCCGCCAGCTCGGGCTGACGTGCGAGCGCGTCGTCGATCGCAGTCGGGTCGGCGTCGAGATCGAACAGCCGCCGCGCCCGCGCGACGAGCGACGGCAGATCGCTCATGCGGGTGAGTCGCGACTCCAGGCGGATCCGGGTGCCCTCGGCGCGGATCCGGAACCAGGCGGGGCCGCCGGGGAGCGACAGCGTGCGCGCATAGGACGACGCGGTCGCGACCTCGACGCCCGGCAGGGCACGCGCCGACATCCACGCGAACAGACCCGCCGCGTCGAGAGGACCTCGGTGCGCGAGCACCAGGTCGATGGCCCCCGGGTCCGTCGTCCACGCCGCGTGCGGCGCCCTCCGCCGTGCACGCAGCTCGAGCGGCGTCATCCCGAACACCTCGCGCACCGTCTCGTTGAACTGACGGATGCTCGCGAAGCCGGCCGAGAACGCCACGTCGGCGGCCGGGAGGTCGGTGCCCACCAGGAGCAGGCGCGCCGTGTGAGCCCGATGCGCGCGGGCGAGGGCGAGCGGGCCGGCGCCGAGCTCCGTGGTGAGGATGCGGCCGAGGTGACGAGACGAGTAGCCGAGACGCCGGGCCAGGCCCGGCACGCCCTCGCGCTCGACGACGCCGTCGGCGATGAGGCGC
>NZ_MKSL01000033.1:0-1258 GCF_001897265.1 Microbacterium sp. 71-23 | reverse complement strand
GTGGGATCCGATGTAGTGGGTGAGGTCGATGCCGCGCGCGCGCAGGTCGCGCAGGGGCTCCAGCTTGACGCTCGCGACATCGGTGACCACGGCGCCGGGGTGGGCGGCGAGCTCGCGAGCGATCACGTCGGCGGTGACATCCGGCGGCACGGCCACCACGACGAGGCGGGGGCTGTCGTCGTCCCGGGCGGGGCGACCCGCGCCGTAGTCGACGGCGAGGCGCAGCTGCGCGGGCGACGTGTCGGACAGCGCGACATCCACGCCCAGCGCGCTGAGGGCGTGCCCGATGCTGGCACCGAGAAGACCTGCACCGACGATCCGGACCGTGCCGGACGTGCGCGCGGCCACGCGTGCACGCGCGGTCGTGTTCTCGGTCACTGGTTCTCCTGATCGGCCCCCGGCGGTGTCGAGTCGTCCGCCTCGCGGCGCGCGGATGCCTCGGGCGCATCGTTGTCACGACGGGCCAAGGTGAGAAGTGCGCCGCGTTCCACCTTAGTCAACTCGCGTGCACGCCCCGCAGGGAGCGTTCCCAGGTGGAGCGGGCCGAACTGGCGGCGGACCAGCTCCACGACGGGATGCCCGACCGCGGCCATCATCCGTCGCACGATCCGGTTGCGCCCCGAGTGCAGGGTGAGCTCGACCAGGCTCGTCCCGCCCGACACGTCGAGCAGGCGCGCCTTGTCCGCCGCGATCGGACCGTCGTCGAGCTCGACGCCGCGCGTGAGGCGTCCGATCGTCTGCGGCGTGACCCGGCCGTCGACCTTCGCGACGTACACCTTGGTGACCCCGAACGACGGGTGCGCCAGCACGTGCGCGAGCTCGCCGTCGTTCGTGAGGACGAGCAGGCCGCTCGTCTCGGCATCCAGGCGCCCGACGTTGTAGAGCCGCTCGGGCCACTCCCGTGTGAACTGCCGGAGGTCGGCGCGTCCGCGTTCGTCGCGCATCGAGCTGACCACACCGGTGGGTTTGTTGAGCATCACGTAGCGGCGGCTCTGGTCGAGCTGCACGGCGGTGCCGTCGACGTCCACGAGGTCCCGATCGGGATGGATGCGCGAGCCGAGCTCGCTGACCACCGTGCCGTTCACGCGGATCCTGCCCGCGACGATCATGTCCTCGACCACGCGGCGTGACGCGACACCGGCGTTGGCGAGGGCCTTCTGCAGGCGCACGCCCTCCGCGGACTCCTCGCTCATCGTCCGATCCCATCGCCGAAGGCGTCCGAGCCGACCGTGTCGACGTCGTCCAGCAGCGGCGAGAT
>NZ_MKSL01000032.1:0-1296 GCF_001897265.1 Microbacterium sp. 71-23 | reverse complement strand
CTGCAGTTCGTGCTCGACGGGAAGAAAGTGGAGGTGTACGCGGACCACGCCCCCACCGCGGCGCCGAGCGCCTCATCCCGACGCATCCCCCGCCCCACCCCGACCCCGCTCGCGATCCCGGAGAAGACCCGCGACGAGCTCGCGCGCGGGGTGATCGACGGGACGACGGGCAGCGCGAACACCACGAACGAGATGTCGGCGGCTCCCAAGAAGGACCGGATGTACGACCTGCAGGCGGCGTGCACGGCGAACACCCGCGGCGTGGCACTCCAGTACGAGGTGCGCACCGCGGATGCCGCGCACGCGACGCTGCAGGGCGGAGCCGCCCCGTGCAACGGGCCGCCGACCACGATCGTCACCGAACTCGTGACCGACCAGCCGGTGCAGGTGGTGTTCACCGAGACGGACGGCGTGCGCGAGGGCTACGCGATCGTCACTCCCCACGCCGACGCGCCAGGCGCGCCGACGGGCTAGGCGGGCCGACGGGCGAGGCGCGGACCGGCACGCCGTGCCCGCCGCACGGCCCTCGGCGGGTCTAGCGTGATGCCGTGACGTTCACGTCCCTCGCCCTGCTCGTCTGCGTGGGCCTGCTCGGGCCCGCGCTCGCGGCCGTCCCGCGCTGGCGCATCCCCGTGGTCGTCGGCGAGATCGCCGGCGGCCTCCTGATCGGCAGCTCCGGACTGCGGCTGATCGACCCGACCGACCACACGCTCACATTCCTCGCCGACATCGGATTCGGGCTCACGATGGTGCTCGTCGGATCGCGTGTCCCCGTGCGCGATCCGCGCATCCGGTCCTCGATCGTACGGGGCGCGATCGGCGCGGCCGTCGTCGGTGCGGCGGGTGCCGTACTGGCCATCGCGCTCGCCGCCGCGTTCGGGACCGGCCACGCGCTCCTGTACGGCGTGATCCTCTCGTCGTCGTCCGCGGCGCTCGTGCTCCCGATGCTGCAGTCCTCGGGGGTGGACGCCCGCACCACGCCCCAGCTCGTCGCGCAGATCGCCATCGCCGACGTCGTGTGCATCGTGCTGCTCCCCCTCGTGATGGCTCCCGGCCGCGTCCCCCAGATCGCGATCGCCGGCGCGATCATCGGCGCCATCGCCGCCCTGGGGGCGATCCTCCTCCGCCGCGCCGGGAGGACCGACGCGCGCAAGCGCTTCCACCGGTTCTCGGAGCAGCGTGCGTTCGCGCTCGAGCTCCGCATCAGCCTCCTCGTCCTGTTCGGCCTCGCCGCGATCGCGCAGTACGCGTCGGTCTCGGTGATGGTCGCCGGATTCGCACTCGGCCTCATGCTGG
>NZ_MKSL01000031.1:0-1946 GCF_001897265.1 Microbacterium sp. 71-23 | reverse complement strand
CCCCGAGCGTGCGGACGCACATCCGGAGTCGGCGCCGTCGGACGGTCCGGCTCGGAAAGGGTGCGGTCCCCGATGGAGCCCCTCTCGTAGACTGGCGACGAGGGCCCTTTAGCTCAGCTGGTAGAGCACCACGTTTACACCGTGGGTGTCGTCGGTTCGAACCCGGCAGGGGCCACGTGAACGCATCCCCCGCAGACCAGCTTCGACTCCTCGACGTCGCCGACCTCGACACGCGCATCCGTCAGGCGGACCACGCGAGGAAGAACCCCGCCCAGGCGGCGCGCGTGCGCGAACTGGCAGCGCGCCGACAGGAACTGTCGCAGGAGCTCACGATCCGGCTCGGCCTTCGAGACGACCTGCGCATCGAGCTCAGCCGGATCGAGTCGGACGTCGCGGTCGTCGATGCGCGCCGCGACCGTGACGCGGACCGCCTGCGCACCGTCTCCAACGCGAAGGACGCGCAAGGACTCGAGAGCGAACTGGCCTCGCTCGCGAGGCGTAAGAGCGATCTCGAGGACGGCGAACTCGAAGTCATGGAGAAGCTCGAACAGGCAGAGGCGGCGATCGCCGAGCAGGAGGCGCTGATCGCCGATGTCAATGAGGAGGGTGGACGCCTCTCGGCCGACGCGAAGTCCGACGTGGCCGACGCGACGGCGCGCTTCGAATCGGCGACGCGTGACCGCGCGGCCGTGGCCGGCGCGATCCCGGCCGACCTGCTCTCCCTCTACGACCGGCTCGCGCTGCGCAGCGCCGGTGCCGCGCTCCTGCGGCGCCAGACGTGCGAGGGATGCCGCATGGTGCTGTCCGGGACCGATCTGCAGCGCATCCGCCAGGCGGCGGATGACGCCATCGTGAACTGCCCCGAGTGCGGCTGCATCCTGGTGCGCACGGAGGAGTCGGGACTGTGACTCGCCGCATCCCGCCGCGATGACGAGCTCCCCTCCGGCGTGGATCGTCCTCGGCAGGAGTCCGGACGGACTGGTGAGCGTTGCGCTGGATGCGGACGGAGCGGAGATCGAGCGGCGCTCGTTCGATGACGACGCGCTGCCGGGAGAGATCCGGCGCGTCGAGGACGCCGGTGGGCCGGGCCCGCGGTGGGTCTGGAGCGACACGCCGGAATGGTACGAACGCCTGCTCGACGAGGGGGTGCGCGTGGCGCGCTGCCACGATCTCCGGCTCTGCCATGCGATCCTGCGCGACTCCCGCCTCGTCGCGGATGCGGCGGACCTCCGCGCTGCGACGGCATGGGATGCGGCGGCGTCGGTCGAAGCGGGACGCGACGATCAAGCCCTGTTCGCGCTCGAGGACGAGTCACCGGCGCGGCCAGCCGGTCCGCCGTCGTCGGTGGCGGCGGCGCTCGAGGAGGTCGCCCGCCAGCGCGAGGCTATCCGCGCCGCCGCAGATCCCGGCCGACTGCGCCTGCTCTGCTCCGCCGAGTCGGCAGGCGCCCTCATCGCGTCGGAGCTGCGGCACGCGGGCCTGCCCTGGGATGCGGCTGTCCACGACCGCATCCTGGTGGACATCCTGGGGGAGCGCCCGCGCGGCACGGGGGCTCCCGCCCGCATCGACGAGCTCGCCAAGAGGGTGCGGCGGGAACTCGACGATCCGACCGCCAACCTGGACTCGCAGCCGAAGCTCCTGCAGGCCCTGCATCGCGCAGGCGTCATGGTCCACTCGACCAGCCGGTGGGAGCTGGGCGAGCACGAGCACCCGGTCATCGAACCCCTGATCGAGTACCGACGCCTCTCGCGTCTCCTCAGCGCCAACGGGTGGAATTGGCTGTCGGAGTGGGTCCACGATGGGCGGTTCCGCCCCGTGTACGTGCCGGCGGGGGTCGTCACGGGCAGGTGGGCGTCATCCGGGGGCGGTGCCCTCCAGATCCCGCGCCAGCTGCGCGGCGCCGTGCGCGCCGACCCGGGCTGGGCATTCGTGGTCGCCGATGTCGC
>NZ_MKSL01000030.1:0-1364 GCF_001897265.1 Microbacterium sp. 71-23 | reverse complement strand
CTGCCGCAGATCATGCAGTGGTGGATCGGGCCGCCCGGCATCCAGGCCGCACTCGTGGCGCAGATCCTGATCGTGTCGATGTTCGCGAACAACAATCACGTTCTGGGCATCCCCATCCTCACGGCCCAGGGCTCCGTGCGCGGCTACGCCATCCTCCACACCGTCTGGGCCGTCACGGGATGCCTCCTGGCATACGTGCTCGGCGAGCGGATGGGGATCGCCGGGATCGCGCTGGGCCTGACGATCCCGGTCGTGCTGCTCGAACCGCTGTACATCCGGATCGCGCTGCGGCGGCTGTCCATCTCCCTGCGCGCGTTCGTGCTCCGCTGCCTCGTGGCGCCGTTCGCGACGGTGATCCTCCCGGCTGCGGGTCTCATCGCGCTCGGGCGGATGATCGCCTTCGGTCCCGGCGGAGTCATCGCGCTGAGCGCCGCCTGGGTGGTCGTCGCCGCCGTCGTGTACTGGTTCCTCGGCCTCGACGAGGAGTCACGCACCGTCATCCGCCGCGCCTGGGCGGCCGCCCGCCGTGCCGCGCCCGCGGCGCCTGATCAGCGCACCGTCCGAGAGGGGCTCCCCGATGTCGACAACCGCTGACGAGACGCGGGACCGCCTGGATTTCGTCGACGCGATGGCCGGCGACGCCGTCGAGGCGCTGTCGCGACTGCACGAGGGTGTCCGGCAGGTCGTGTTCACCGACTTCCCCGACCACCACAACATCGGGGACGCCGCCATCGCGCTGGGCCAGCTCGCGTTCTGGCGCCGCGCCGGCATCGAGGTGGTCATGACCTACTCGTGGCGCACGATCGGCGACGGTGTCTTCGGGTCGGCGATCCCGGTGGCCATCCAGGGCGGCGGCAACGTGGGCGGCCTCTATCCGGTGCACGGCGAGCACCGGTTCGCGCTCGCCGAACGCCTGGACCCCGCGACGCTCCTCATCCAGGAGCCCCAGACGATCCACTTCGTGACCGACGCCGACCGCGAGAGCTTCGCCACGCGCCTCGCCTCGCGGGAGGCGTTCCGGCTCGCGGTGCGCGACCGGCCATCGCTCGACGCGGTGCGCGACCTGATGCCATCGGCCATTCTGTCGCCCGACAGCGCCCACGTGCTGGGTCGCCTGGCCGCGCCTGCGCCGACCCGGGCGGCCGTCTTCCTGCTGCGACGGGACGGGGAGAGCGCGCTGCACGGCGATGGCCTCAGGCCGCGCACGCCGCACGCGGTCGACTGGCCCGAGCTCGGCTTCGGTGACCTGGCGCGGCGCCGCGTCGCGCGGATCGTGCGCGAGGGTCAGCTGCGCCGCACCGACAACCGGCGCACGTCGAACTGGGAGCGCGACGCCCGGCTGCGCGTGGAGCGCGGTGTCCGGC
>NZ_MKSL01000029.1:0-1529 GCF_001897265.1 Microbacterium sp. 71-23 | reverse complement strand
CTCGACATGTCGGTCCGGCTGGTCGATGTTGCAGAACGTGGTCATCCCCACCACCCGCCCGGTCGCCAGGCGTCGGATCGCGAAGGGGTTCATGCCGCCGGCGGCATGCGACTCGCGGCGCCGCTCGATCTCGGCCGGGACATCCTCGGGCCTCGGGACCGAGGTGTACCAGGCGTGCTCGAGTCCCGCGGCGGCCTCGGCCAGGTCTCCGGCATGGTCGTCGGCGAGCGGCTCGAGCCGGACGAAGGCGTTCTCGAGGGTCACGGGCGCTGCGAAGTCCACGTGTCGAGCTTACGCGGCGTCCCTCGGCCGTCCCGTCAGCGGTTCCGGTCGAGGAGCGCGCCGACGGCCTCTCGCAGAGCGCCGAGGCGTCCCGCCGCGTCCTCCGCGGAGTCGCCGCGCACGTCGAGGTACGCCTTGAGCTTCGGCTCCGTCCCCGACGGTCGCACGATCACGCGCGACCCGTCGACGAGCCGGAACCGCAGCACGTCCCCCGGGGGGAACCCGTCGATCCCCTCCATCAGGTCGTCGACGCGCTCGACATCGACGTCGCCGAGGCAGGCGGGATGCGCCGTGCGCAGCCCCGCCATGATGCGCGCGATGACGCCGAGGTCGTCGACCCGGATCGAGATCTGGTCGCTCGCGAAATGGCCGAAGGTGGCGCCGAACTCGGCGAGGAGATCGTCGAGGCTGGCTCCGCGTCCGCGCGCCTCCGCGGCCATCCCCAGGATCGCCACCGCGGCGGAGACGCCGTCCTTGTCGCGGACCGTTCCGGGGTTCACGAGATAGCCGAGTGCCTCCTCGAAGCCGAAGACCAGTCCGGGGGCGCGCGAGATCCACTTGAACCCGGTGAGGGTGGCGTGGAAGTCGAGGCCGTAGTGCGCGGCGACGGCCTCCAGCCCCGGTGACGACACCAGCGAGCACGCCAGCGACGCCCCGGAGCCCGGGGTCGCCGTGCGGGCCGCGCGCCAGCCGAGCAGCAGCCCGACCTGGTTTCCGGTGAGGCGGCGCCACCCGCCGTCCACGCTGTCATCCGGCACGGCGACGGCCAGTCGATCGGCGTCGGGGTCGTTCGCGATCACGAGCTCGGCGCCCGATGCACGCGCCGTCTCGAACGCGAGGTCCATCGCGCCCGGCTCCTCCGGATTCGGGAACGCGACCGTCGGGAACGCGCCGTCGGGCTGGATCTGCGCCGTCACGAGCGTGGGGCGGGAGTAGCCGGCGGCGTCGGCGATCGCGGACACGGTCTCCCAGCCGACACCGTGCATGGCGGTGTACACCCAGCGCAGGTCGTCCGCGCCGCTCGGTGCGGGCGCGACCGCGGCGGTGGCCTCGATGTACGCGTCGACCACGGACTCGGGGGCGACCTCGTACCCGACGGAGCGCGGCAGGCGATCGACCGTCGTGCCATCGGCGATGCGCTGGATGTGCGCCGCGATCTCGGCATCGGCCGGCGGCACGATCTGGGATCCGTCGTCCACGCCGCCGAGGTACACCTTGTAGCCGTTGTCGTTCGGCGGATTGTGGGA
>NZ_MKSL01000028.1:0-2822 GCF_001897265.1 Microbacterium sp. 71-23 | reverse complement strand
CAGGATGAGGGCGATCGACAGCGGGAAGATCCGGACGCCGGTCTCCAGCGCGTCGAGGCCGAGTGTCATCTGCAGGTACACCGGGATCATGAAGAACAGTCCGGCGATCACGGCGTACTGTGCGCCGAGCACGCTGAGCCCGGCGCGCAGCCGCGCGATCCCGAACATCGAGACGTCGAGAAGCGCGGGGCGTCCCGTCGCCGAGAGGTGCCGCTGGCGTCGGAGGAAGAGCCACGACAGCAGGACCCCCGCGGCGATGAGGAAGGGCACGATCGACAGTCCGAACGGGGCGATCACGACGTTCCCGATCTGCAGCGGGGCGGCGGGGAGGATCCACCCCCACGTCTTCGACTGCAGCATCCCGTAGACGATCAGCACCAGGCCGGCCGCCGAGAGCACGACGCTCGGAGCGTCGATGCGGACGCGGGCCGGCCTGCTGGTGTCGGCGACGAACCGCGCCAGCAGGAGGACGACGATCATGATGACGGTCTCGCCGATGAAGACGTACCGCCAGCTCAGGTAGGTGGTGAGGAAGCCGCCGATGAGCGGCCCCGCCGCGACGGCGGCCCCGGACACGGCCCCGATCACCGCGAACGCCGTCACGCGCGCGCGGCCCGTGTAGTTGTCGGCGATCAGGGCGGCGATCGCCGGGATCACGAGCACGGCGCCGAGCCCCTCGACGACCGACCAGCCGAGGAAGAGGAAGACGATGTTGGGAGCGAGTCCGGTCGCGAGCGACCCGATCGAGTACACGACCGCCCCGATGACGAGCGCACGGCGCCGCCCCCACACGTCTCCGAGCTTCGCGCCCAGCAGCATCGCCGCCGCCATCGTGAGGGTGTAGAAGGTGATCGCGCTCTGCATCGCAGCCACGCTCGTGTGGAGGTCGGTGACCACCGTGGAGATCGACACGTTCATGACCGTGCTGTCGAGCACCATGACGAACTGCGCGCAGCCCAGGATGATGACGGGCGTCCACTTCGACACGGCTGCGCTCCTCCACGGCTCGTGCGGCCGGCCCGGTCGCGTCCGCATCAGGACCGACACTAGGGGCCGGATGCCTCGACCCGCCAGCACGCCGGGGCGGGAATCGGCCGAACTCGCGACCTCGGCCGCGCGCAACAGCGGAGGTGTGCGGATCTGCGGATGCCGCGCGCCAGATGCATCCGAGATCGTGCGCATCTCCGCAGCTCTGCGCACGAAATCGATCTGCATTCATCGGAATAGATCCGGCAGAGGTGCCGTTGACCCCCGTAAGCACGCCGCTCGACGGCCCGATACGGAGGTACTCCATGACCGACACCACGATCGACATCCCCGGCTACAAGGCCGGCACCTGGAAGCTCGACCCCGCGCACAGCGAGGTCTCGTTCAGCGTCCGCCACATGATGATCTCGAAGGTGCGCGGCACGTTCGGCGTCAAGGACGCCACCATCGTCGCCCCCGAGAACCCGCTCGAGGCCCGCGTCGAGGCGACCGTCGACGTCACCTCCGTGGACACCAAGGACGAGGGTCGCGACGCCCACCTGCGCTCCGGCGACTTCTTCGACGCCGAGAACCACCCCACCTTCGACTTCGTCTCCAAGGGCGTCCGCATCGAGGACGGCGAGTTCCTCGTGGACGGCGACCTGACCATCCGCGGGGTCACCAAGCCCGCCACGTTCGAGCTCGAGTTCGGCGGGTTCGGCGTGGACCCGTGGGGCAACTACAAGGCCGGCGCGACGGCCAAGACGGTCGTCAACCGCGAGGACTTCGGCCTGACCTGGAACGCGGCGCTCGAGACCGGCGGCGTGCTGGTCGGCAAGGACGTCACGATCACGCTCGACCTGCAGGGCTCGTTCGCCGAGTAGCAGACCGTGCACGACGGCACCGGGGCACTCCCCCGGTGCCGTCGTCGTCTCTGCTCTGGTGAGCTCAGTCAGGCGCTGATACCGTGGGGCGTCCATGCGCTTCACTTCCGAACAGGTTCTCGGCGACGGCATCGTCGAGCGTGAGTTCGCACTCGCCGATTTCTCCGGGATCCTGTGGACGCCGCCCGCCGCGTCCTCGTCCACCCCGGTTCCGCTCATTCTGATGGGCCAGCCCGGCGGGTTCGGACTCCGACGGATGTACCCCCGTCTGGTCGCACGGGCGCTCAGCGCCGCCGCGCAGGGCTTCGCCGCGGTCGCCATCGAGCCGCCGGGAGCGGGGGACCGCATCCCGTTGCCCGGCGTGGAGCAGGCTCGCGCGGACCTCCGGCGAACGATCTCCGCGGGCGACCGGCCCGGGGCCGACGTGATCGACCGACTGATCCTCCCGCTCGTCGATCGGGCTGTGCCCGAGTGGCAGCTCACCCTGGACGACCTCCTCGATCGCCCTGAGATCGGCGAGAAAGTCGGATTCTCGGGCGGAGTGATCGCGATCGGCACACGGCTCGCCGCCATCGACTCGCGTATCGCCGCGGCCGGACTCTTCGCCGGCAGCTACGTTCCGACGGTCACCATGGCGGAGGCGCGCCGGGTCACCATCCCGCTGCACGTCCTGCTCCAGTGGGACGACGAGGGGAACGACCGCGGAATGGCTCTCGATCTCTTCGACGCCTTCGCATCCACCGAGAAGACGCTCTACGCCAACATGGGCGGCCACACCGGCGTCCCCCGATTCGCCGGCGAGGACGCCGCCCGATTCTTCGCCCGCCATCTCGGCTCCGCCGCCTAGACTTCGACCCGTGTCGACTCGCTGGACTGCTCTCGCATGAGCGCGGACGACGATCCTCGCGAGGATGAGCTCCGCCGCCTGCAGGCGCGCGCGTACGGTCCCGACGCCGACATCATGGCCGACCC
>NZ_MKSL01000027.1:0-1635 GCF_001897265.1 Microbacterium sp. 71-23 | reverse complement strand
CCGCTCCGCGTTCGACGGCATAGCCAGCCCCTTTTCACCTGCGGTGGATCCTCGGAACGACCCGACCTCGCATGAGGCCGGACCGCGCCGATCGCCGGATCGCACCGGCGGGGTACGAGGCGTTGAGCCGCGTACCCCGCCGAAGCGGCACTGCCTCAGTGCTTCCGGGGCTTACGCCGCCACATCGTGCCGACACCCAGGATCAAGGCGCCACCGGCGAGCAACAGCAACGCGAGCATCGCCATCTGGGAGGTGTTCACACCCGTGTAGGCGATGGTGCTCGATGCGGTGGCCGACGTCGGCAGGACCTCGATGTTGCCGGTGGTCGGCTTCACCTGTGCGACGGCAGTCTTGGTCTTCGTCGTCGGCGCGAGGTTGTCCACGCTCGACGACTCGCCACCGACGCAGATCACACCATTGGAATCGGGCGTCAGGACGATCGTCGCGGAGCCGTCGTCGTTGCGCGACCATCCGGCCGGAACGCTCAGCGCGAACCCGGCATCCGCCACGGCCCGCACCGTGACGCTGGTCGTGCCGTCGCCGGTCACGGTGTAGCTGATGCCGTTCACCGTCACGGTGGTCACCGTGATCTGCTCAGCCGTCCCGACCAGCACGCACTGCGACCCGTTGATCCCCGGCGTCACGGTCGTAGACCCAGCCGGCGGCGTGGTCGTTGGCGGAGTCGTGGTGGGCGGAGTCGTTGGTGTGGTGGTGGGAGGCGTCGTAGATGTGGTCGTACCACACGACTCATCGGTGAACGTGTGTGTCCAACTCGTCACCGCGTCCTTCGCGAGAACATAGCCGTCAGCCGCCTGGGCGGTGACCGTCACCGTCCCGGACCCGTTGTAGGTGTCGGCCTTCACGACCGTGTCGCCCACTAGGTACTTCACACCTTCGGTGGCCGGGATCGTGTACGTATCGCCCTCAGTACCGCACTGATCATTGAACGTCACCGCACCCGGAGTCACCGTGGTCGGGCACGGCACCTCACTAAACGTGTGCGTCCAGCTCTTGGTCGCGCCGTCCGCAAGGACATAGCCGTCTGTCGCCTGGGCTGTGACCGTCAGCGTCCCCGAACCCGCATGAGTACCGGCATCGATAACCTTGCCGTCCACCAGGTACTCCACGCCCACTGTGCCCGGGATGGTGTACGAATCGCCGTCCACGCCGCACTGATCGGTGAACGTCACCGCACCCGGAGTCACCGTGGTCGGGCACGGCACCGTGCTGAACGTATGCGTCCAACTCGTCACCGCGTCCTTCGCGAGAACATAGCCGTCTGTCGCCTGGGCGGTGACGGTCACGGTCCCGGAACCCGAATAGGTACCAGCCTTCACAACCTCTTCGCCCACCAGGTACTCCACACCCTCGGTGACCGGGATGGTGTACGTATCACCGTTGACACCGCACTGATCGGTGAACGTCACCGCACCCGGCGTCACCAGACTGTCGCACTTCTTCGACTGCAGCGTGTACGTCCACGTCGCGTGCGACGCATCGGTCTTCGACCAACCGGTCGGCATCGTCGACGGGAACGCATACCCGCTGGCGAGCGTCGCGGTCACGGTCACCACATGACCCGCATCCGGACCCGACATCGTGTACGTCAACCCGCTGCCGTCGGCCGGCTTCACC
>NZ_MKSL01000026.1:0-1708 GCF_001897265.1 Microbacterium sp. 71-23 | reverse complement strand
CGTCCTCAACCTCACGGTGCACGCCGTCGACGCCGAGAAGGGTCTGCTGCTCGTCAAGGGCGCCGTCCCCGGTGCCCGCGGCCGCCTCGTGTACGTCCGCAACGCAGTGAAGGGGGCCTGAGTCCATGTCTGACACGACTCTCGCGCTCGACGTCCACAGCGCCGCCGGCAAGAAGGCCGGCTCGGTGGAGCTTCCCGCCGCGCTCTTCGACGTCAAGACCAACGTCCCGCTCATCCACCAGGTCGTCGTGGCGCAGCTCGCCGCGGCTCGCCAGGGCACCCACTCGACCAAGCGTCGCGGTGAGGTCTCCGGTGCCGGCCGCAAGCCCTTCAAGCAGAAGGGCACGGGTAACGCCCGTCAGGGTTCGATCCGCGCGCCGCACATGACCGGTGGTGGCATCGTCCACGGCCCGAAGCCGCGCGACTACTCGCAGCGCACCCCCAAGAAGATGATCGCCGCCGCGCTCCTCGGTGCGCTGAGCGACCGCGCTCGCGGCGAGCGTCTTCACATCGTCGACTCGTTCGCGATCGACGGTGCACCTTCGACGAAGGCTGCGGCTGCGGTTCTCACCGCTCTCGCGCCGACGAAGAACGTGCTCGTCGTCGTCGAGCGCGATGACGAGCTCACGCTCAAGAGCGTGCGCAACATCTCGTACGTGCACGTGCTCTCGTTCGACCAGCTGAACGCCTACGACGTTCTGGTCTCCGACGACATCGTGTTCACCAAGGCCGCCTACGACGCGTTCGTCGCGGCGAAGACGGCCACTGAGGAGGTCTCCGCATGAGCACCGTCGGCAAGGACCCGCGCGACATCATCCTGAAGCCGGTCGTCTCCGAGAAGAGCTACGGGCTCATCGACGAGGGCAAGTACACGTTCCTCGTGGACCCGCGCTCGAACAAGACCGAGATCAAGCTCGCGATCGAGAAGATCTTCGGCGTCCAGGTGGCGTCGGTCAACACGATCAACCGCACGGGCAAGGCCCGTCGCACCCGCTTCGGCGTGGGCAAGCGCAAGGACACCAAGCGCGCCATCGTCACGCTCAAGTCGGGCACCATCGACATCTTCACGAGCGTCGGCTGACGTCGGGATAGAGGACTAGAGAAATGGCTATTCGCAAGTACAAGCCCACGACCCCCGGTCGTCGCGGCTCGTCGGTCGCCGACTTCGCCGAGATCACGCGTTCGACGCCGGAGAAGTCGCTGCTGCGCCCGCTCGCCAAGACCGGTGGCCGCAACAACCAGGGCCGCATCACCACCCGTCACATCGGTGGTGGCCACAAGCGTCAGTACCGCGTCATCGACTTCCGTCGCAACGACAAGGACGGCATCAACGCGAAGGTCGCTCACATCGAGTACGACCCCAACCGCACCGCGCGCATCGCGCTCCTGCACTACGTCGACGGCGAGAAGCGTTACATCCTCGCCCCGAACAAGCTGCAGCAGGGCGACGTGATCGAGTCCGGTCCCGCGGCCGACATCAAGCCCGGCAACAACCTGCCGCTGCGCAACATCCCCACCGGTACCGTCGTGCACGCCATCGAGCTGCGCCCGGGCGGCGGCGCGAAGCTCGCCCGCTCGGCCGGCGCCGGTGTGCGTCTCGTCGCGAAGGACGGCCCCTACGCCCAGCTGCGTCTCCCCTCGGGTGAGATCCGCAACGTCGACGCGCGCTGCCGCGCCACGATCGGCGAGGTCGGCAACGCCGAGCAGT